>CANHEC010000096.1 GCA_947459455.1 Chitinophagaceae bacterium | reverse complement strand
TTTCACATCATCAAAGGTGTCTGGTGCCAGGTTCATAATACGGCACACATCGTTCAGCATGGTTTTGCCTTCAAACAGCCAGGTCAGGTCGTCCAGCTTTTTATTGCCTGTTTCTTCTTCGTCAAATTCATCTTTGATATCGCCAATCACTTCTTCCAGTATGTCTTCCATGGTGATGATGCCGCTGGTGCCACCAAACTCATCTACCACCACCGCAAAATGGATACGCTTGGCCTGAAATTCCTGCATCAGGTCTTCAATCAGCTTTTGCTCGTGCACAAAATAGGCGGGCCGCATGTGTGCATGCCAATCGAACTGTGGCCCTTCCTGCAGGTGGGGTAGCAGGTCTTTGGTATGAATGATGCCTTTGATTTCGTCCAGCGATTCTTTGTACACCGGCAGCCGGCTATAGTGCAGGTCTTCTACCATCTTTTTCAGGGTTTCAAAGTCTGCTTCGTACGGAATGCCATGTACATCCAGCCGGGCCTTCATCACCTGCTTCACGTAAATGTTGCCAAACTTCAGAATCCCTTTCAGGATGTTTTTTTCTTCTGTGGAAGCCTCTTCATCGGTAGTCAGGTCAATGGCGTGCTGCAGCTCTTCGAGGCTGCTGGCGGCGCTGCGTTGGCCCAGGCGCTTTTCGATGCCATCGCTCATGCCCACCAGCCACACCGATAGGCGATTGAACAGCAGGTACATTCCTTCTACTATCCAGCCTACGTCTTTGGCAAACCGGATATTGTTTTGTGCTGCAAATGATTTCGGTAACACTTCGGCCAGTAGCAAAATGATGCTGGCTATAATGCCCAGCTTGATCAGCAAGGCCAGCCATGGCTGTGCTACCTGCAGGTATTGGTCCAGCAGGTAATTGCTCAGGGCTATTACTCCCAGGTTGGCTACACTATTGGCAATAAGCAGGCTGCCCAGCAGGGCCTTCGGATTTTCGAGCAGGGTAATAATGCGGCGATAGGCCGGCTGCTGCTTGGTTTTGAGGTAGTTGATGTCTTTGTACGTGAGCGAAAAAAAAGCTACTTCAGCACCGGAGGCGCAAAAGGAAACAATGAGCATGAGGACCAGCACCAGTATAAGTGCGGTGCTGGATTGGGTGCTGATCATCAGCAAGTAGTGCGGGCCAAGTCCGGCAGCAGTATTCAAAGCGTAACTTAAAATGATGAACATGTGTTGGCCGGCGTGTTGCGCCCGGCAGTCGCTGCAAATAACGAAAAGCTGGCCGATTAGCCACGTTGGCCCGATAGTTTAACGTGGCATCGGTCAGTTGATGATGTCATCATCGGGATCGGCGGAGTGGGCGGCTGGCGGAATATCGCTGCCGGTGAAGCCCTCCAGCGGATGGTCGGCCGATCCGTGGCCATGATCGCCCCGTTTGTCCAGCATAATCATGTTTTCGGCCACTACCTCGGTCGCAAACTTCTTGTTACCGTCTTTGTCGTCCCATGTACGCGTTTTCAAGCGGCCTTCTATATACACCAGGCTTCCTTTGTGCAGGTACTTTTGTGCCAGCTCGGCCAGCCCGCGCCACAGCACCACCATGTGCCATTCGGTTTGGCTAATCAGTTTGCCGCCTTTGTCTTTGTAGGTTTCGGTAGTGGCCAGCGGAAACTTGGCTACAGCAATATGGCCATCCAGCAGCTGCACATCCGGGTCTTTGCCCAGGTTGCCTAACAGCATCACTTTGTTTACTCCTCTCATACGGTCCGGTGCGTTTGGTGCACACGGGGTAAGTTACCCAAAAATGAGCATTGGCCATAGCCCCTGCCGCTGCAGGTTTTTGCTAAAAAATACTGGTCTGGGTGCCTTTGGACTGCTGCAGGTACTGGGCCAGCAGGCGCGGAAAGGCCAGTTGCTGCAGTCGCTGCTCATCGGCCCATTCGTAGCCGGCCGGCGCAGGCAGGTTTTTTACCCGAGCGTGGGCCAGCATGGCCCTGATGGTTTGGTGGGTCAGCTCCTGCCTGAGCGGGCCGTGCAGGCTGGTGAGTACCAGCCCGGGTATTTGCAGCTGGGCTCGCAGCGTCGCCTGCCATTCGGCCAGGGGGGGTACCTGTCCATCGGCCGGTTCTATCAGTACCAGTTCGTACAGGTCTTGCCACACATCACGCTGCTGGCGGCGGCGCACCAGCAGTCCGGCTTCGCTTTTTATCACGGCGTACAGCAGCAGGCGGTCGCGGCGTTGCAGTTTTTTGCCCTTTACCGGCAGGCTGCTGGTAAGGCTATGCAGGCGGGCATGGCAGTACGCTGCCAGCGGGCATTGGCCACACTGTGGCTTTTGGGGCGTGCATATGGTGGCCCCAAAGTCCATGATGGCCTGGTTGTAGGCGCCGGGTGCCGGCTGGTGCAGCAGGTGCCGGGCTTTTTGGGCAAACAGCTTTTTGCCCTCGGTGCCGTCAAAAGGCGTATCGATGCCAAAAAAGCGGGCCAGCACCCTGATCACATTGCCATCTACCACGGCATGTGGCAGTCCAAAGGCAAAGCTGGCAATGGCAGCGGCGGTGTAGGGGCCAACACCCTTCAGATTGATAATTTGTTGATAATCAGCTGGAAATTTACATCCATGTTGCTCCACTATCTGCCGGGCGGCGGCCAGCAGATTGCGGCAGCGGCTGTAGTAGCCCAGCCCCTCCCACAGTTTAAACACCGCCTCATCGGGGGCGGCTGCCAGGTGCTGTACTGTAGGGTAGGCCTCTATGAAGCGGAGGTAGTATGCCCAGCCCTGCTCCACCCGGGTTTGTTGCAGTATTATTTCACTTAGCCAAATCCGGTAGGGGTCCCGTTCGCCCTTCCACGGCATTTCGCGTCGGTTTTGTGTATCATGCCAGTGCATCAGCTGGCTGGTAAACCAGTCTTCGGGTGCTGCTTTGGCATGCTTTTTCGTGTTTTTGGCCGGAGGCATATTGCTGGAAACAACCGGGTAGCCCCCGGCGTTCAAAATCTTCATTTACCTTTGATAATGAAATATTTACAAAAATCAAGGGTATTTATTGCAATTCACGCTTTCCTATCTTATTTTGTATAACAAAGTCATTTCAGGGTATGCGTAAGTCTGATTTAATCAACCAAATAGCCGAGAAAACCGGTATTCCTAAAGTGGATGTATTGGTAACACTCGAAACCATGTTCAAGGAAGTAAAAGACAGCCTGGCTGCTGGCGAAAACATTTACATCCGTGGCTTCGGCAGTTTCATTACCAAAAAGCGGGCTGCCAAAATAGGGCGCAATATCAAGCGCAATATTGCAGTTGAAATTCCGGAGCATTACATCCCTGCCTTCAAGCCTGCCAAAGAGTTTGTAGCTGAAGTAAAAGCTAAAACCAGCGGCAAGGCTGCAGCGCCCGACGCTTGAGGCCTTACCTTTGGCGCCCCGCGATGAAAGGGCCATTTTGAAATGACGACTTCTCAAAAAGCATTGATACTGATAGCCCTGGCTGCCACAGCCGGGCTTTATTTTTTGGGTCCCACGGTAGGCCCCAAGGCAGCTACCAAGCCTGCTGCGCCCGCCGGTGCTGCCGCCCAGCTCGACTTTGATAAGATGCAAACCACCGTGACCGGCCAGCTGAGCGCCGCCCGCCAGCAGTACCTGGCTGGCCTGGTAGCTGATGTAAAGCGGGGTGATGTAAAGAACCAGCAACGCGAAAGCTACCGCCTGCTGGCAGCCTTTTGGAAAGACTCAGTGCCCAATCCTGTGCTGCATTACCACTACGCTGCCCAGCTGGCAGAATTGGATAATACCGAAAAAAGCCTCACCTTTGCCGCCCATTCGATTTTGGCATACCTGCCTTATGCACACAATCAGCAGGAGCAGGTATGGCTGGCGAATAAGGGTAAACAGTTGTTTGACAAGGCTTTGGCAATAAACCCCGCCAACGATTCAACGGTGGTGGGTGCCGGTGGGTGTGTAATGTACGGTGCAGGCACCGAGGGTGGCCCCATGGCGGGTATCACCAGTGTGCGGCAGGTGGCCGAGCGTGACAGTACCAATCTATTTGCTCAGTACATGCTGGGTATTGGAGGTATGATCAGCGGCCAATTTGACAAAGCAGCCCAGCGGTTCGAAAAAGTGGTCAAAGCGCAGCCCGATAACATCGAAGTGATGTTCAAATTGGCCGAAGCCTATGAGCAGGCAGGCAATATGGATCAAGCCATTCGCAGTTATCAGGCCATCTACAACCAAATAGACGTGCCCCAAATGAAGCAGGAACTTGCCAAACGCATCGGCGAATTGCAAGCGGCCAAAACAGGAGGCACTGCCAAGTAACGATATTGTTCAACCGATTTAAAATTCATTGAGTATGCCTTGCGGTAAAAAAAGGAAGCGTCATAAGATTGCAACGCACAAGCGTAAAAAGCGCCTGCGCAAGAATCGTCATAAGAAGAAGAATAAGTAAGTAGTTCTTTTTGTGCACGTTTACCTGCCTGCAATATTGCGGCAGGTAAACGTTTTTCTGGTATCGGCTGTCTGCGTCTACCCCCGTACGTATTATCCCTCCCAAGTATTTCGATGCAGCAGATGGCCGGGTACGCTGGTACCTTATTGTACATGGCGTTTTAAAATGATTGCTTTTTGTGAACAAGGAACTGATTATTAATGCAGTGCCACAGGGGGTGGAAATTGCATTACTCGAAGACAAAAGACTGGTAGAACTCCACAAGGAAAATGCTGAAAACCCTTTCGGCGTGGGCGACCTGTACCTGGGAAAAGTGAAAAAACTGATGCCCGGCCTGAATGCTGCGTTTGTAGATGTCGGGTTTGAAAAGGACGCATTTCTCCACTACACCGATTTGAGTCCGTATGCCAAAAGCCTGCTGAAGCTGACGCAGATATGCCACGAGTGGAAGGCGGCCGACCCGTACGATTTTGGCCGTTTTCAGGTGGAGCCCGAGATTGTAAAAACCGGCAAGATCACCGAGGTGCTGGGCGGCCGCCCCAATATTCTGGTACAGATTCTGAAAGAGCCCATTGCTGCCAAGGGGCCACGCCTCAGCTGCGAAATTTCGCTGCCGGGCCGCTTTGTGGTGGTCACGCCTTTCAACGATATCGTGGCGGTGAGCAAGAAAATTCACAGCAGCGATGAACGCCGGCGCTTGCAAAAGATCATCGAAAGCATTAAGCCCAAAAACTTTGGCGTGATTGTACGTACCGCTGCCGAAGGCAAAAACACGGCCGAGCTGCACGACGATCTGAACCAACTGGTAGAAAAGTGGGCACAAATACAGGCCAACCTGAAAGGGGCCGCCGTCCCCTCTAAAATATTGAGTGAGCAGGATAAGACCACTTCTATCCTTCGCGACCTCCTGAGTGCCGACTTCAACCGCATTGTGGTGAATGACAAGGGTATTTACAACGATACCCGGCAGTACCTGCAGCGCATAGCCCCCGATAAAACAGACATCGTCAACCTTTACCAAAACGGGGCACCCATTTTCGACAGTTTTGGGGTGACCAAGCAGGTGAAAGCCTCCTTTGGCAAAACGGTGAGCATGCCCAGTGGGGCCTACCTGATACTGGAGCACACCGAGGCACTGCACGTGATAGATGTAAACAGTGGCTACAAGAGCAGCAGCAACAACCAGGAAGAAAACAGCCTGCAAACCAATATAGAAGCCGCTGAAGAAATAGCCCGCCAATTGCGCCTGCGTGATTTGGGTGGCATCATCGTGGTCGATTTTATCGACATGAAGCTGCCCGAGAACAAAAAGAAGGTGCTGGAGGCCATGGAGCAGGCCATGCGGGCCGACCGTGCCCGCCATAGCATACTGCCCATCAGCAAGTTTGGCCTGATGCAGATTACCCGCCAGCGCATGAAGCCGGAGGTCGACATCAAGACCGATGAGCTATGCCCCACCTGTGGCGGTAGTGGCAAAATCAGCAGCACGCTGGTACTGGAAGACGATATTCGCAAGAACCTCGACTACCTGATAACACACGGCCACAAAAAACTGGTGCTGATGGTGCACCCCATGATGGAAGCCTACCTAAAAGCTGGCTGGCCCAGCAAGCGCATGCAGTGGAGCTGGAAGCACAAACAATGGATCAGTATCGAGAGCTCCAATAACCTGCACCTGGTCGATTACAAGTTTTTGGATCAGGACAGGGAAGAGATAAAGCTCTGATAAACGAGTAATCGTAAATGCAAATGGCAGCCAGTCCGCACATAGTGTTGACTGGCTGCCATTTATCGTTTTGGTGGCTATCAGGCGCTGTAGCGCTTATGAAACCAGAAAGGACCAAATGGCAACAGTGATGCCACACCAGCCAGGAAGAATTTTTTGAAGGGCCAGCGAAACGTTTGCCAGCAATCGAATGCCACATACAGGTAGGCCAGGAAAAGAACTCCATGGGCCATGCCTACAATAGATACGGCCATGGGCATATTGGCCAGGTACTTAAGGGGCATGGCAATGCCTAACAGGGCCAGAAATGAAATGGCTTCGGCGATGCCAATCCAGTAGAATCTCTTTTGAAGGCCTGCATGCTGTTGCGTTCCATTTTCCATGCTGCAAAAATGCATGCGGCGCCCGATAGACATTTGCTAAATCAGGCAAAAAAGCATAGACCTGCTCATGGGGTGGCTGGATGGTACAAATCCAGCAGGAAGAGGTAGGGCTCCAGCATATGGTGTACAAAATAGTTTTTGCCATCAAAGGCGAATTGCTGCTTGTAAGCACTGTTGGTCATGAGCACCACAGGGGTGCCGGCTGTGGCATAGTGCATGCTGCCTGCCAGTACCGGGCGCTGGTAGCCGGGTAGCGATTTGGCTGCAAACGTGTAAAGTTTATCGCCCAAATACTTGCGAAACTTGGCGGCCGATTTTCGGCTTTTGCGTTCCAGCTTGCCGTACACGGTATTCAGAAAAATACGGGTGAGCAGCTTTTGCTTGCGAATGGTGGTGCGGGCTGTCGTTAGTGGATTTACTGCATTATAGTCGGCCACAGTTTGCAGCGACACAGGCGTTTCCGGTACCCAGTCGTCGCTGTTTACAATCCTAAAGCCCCACTGATGACCGATGTGATGTTCAAAATCATAAGCGTAGTACTGATTGCCGGGCTTGGGGGCAGCGCTGGCATATGTTTTAATGCGCAACTGCGGGTGCTGACCCTTGTATTTGTAAAACAGGTAGGAGCTAACAAGATAAGACAAGGCACCACCCTGGCTGTGGCCCGATACGATCCATTGCTGATGCCCCTTGGCCAATAAGCTATCGAGCACGGGAGTAAAGCTGCGGGCCAGAAAGCCGGTACCAATCAGCCATCCCACATGCACAGTAGCTTGCGGGTGGCTGGCCAGCTGGTAGTCGAAGCGGTAGTCGGCGCTCAGCTGCAGGTTGCCGGTAGCTGGCACCATGCCGGCATAAAAATTTTCGAGCCAGCTTTCCATATTGTTCACCGTGCCTCTCAGTTGCAGTACCACCACGCCATCGTGGCGCAGGTACACGGCACACCGGTTGTACAGGCCCACCTCGGGCGATAGCAACAGGCGCTGGTACTTGCCACTGCTCAGGCTCACCTCATTGCCACTGTCGGGCAGCTGTGGCGCTAGTCCCTTAAACTGCATCCACAGCATATCGGCATACTCTTGCCGGCTAAAGCCCGGTTGCACTTGCGCCTGTACACTATTTTGCATCCACAGTATCCAAACTACTGCCAGCGCTACACGCCTGATTTTTCT
>CANHEC010000095.1 GCA_947459455.1 Chitinophagaceae bacterium | reverse complement strand
TTCAGGAGCATCCGGTTATTGATAAGCCTGTGGATTGGTTTCGCGAAACCTTTTACGATTCGGTAAGCCTGCGTATGGTAAGCGATGTGCCGGTAGGCGTATTGCTAAGCGGTGGGCTTGATAGCTCTTCCATCCTGGCGGCGCTATCGCATTTGCAGTTTCAATCCATCGAAACCTTTACCGTCGAGTTTTCTCACGACTTCCACAACGAGGCGCCTTTGGCCAGACGATTGGCCGAGCGGTTTGGCTACCCCGTAAACCAGCTGCGGGTAGAAGACGAAATGCTGTTTGGCCTGATGGAAGACGTATCGTGGTACAACGGTGAGCCGCTGGTGCACATGAATGAACCACACTTGTATGCCATTTCAAGACTGGCCAAGCCCAAAGTGAGTGTATTGCTCTCGGGCGAAGGTGCCGACGAACTGATGGGTGGGTATGTACGCTACAAAGCACTTAAGTATGGCGCATTGGTACCGCTTATCGGGCGTTTGCTGGCAGCTGGGTTTGTAAAGCTCCCTCACCGCCTTGAAAAGCTAAAGCGCTATGCGCAATTGGATAACGTTAGCGACCGCATCCTGTATAACAGTGCCAACTTGTTTCCAGACGAAGTGCGGGAATGGCTGGGGGTAAATGCGGAGCCTGTAAACGAGTATCGCCTGCAAATGATGCGGGAGGCACAAGAATTGTATCCGAATGATATCAAGCGGCAGGCATTGTATTTCGACCAGCACAGCTATCTGTGCAGCCTGATGGATAGAAATGACCGGACGACGATGGGAGCGGGTATTGAATGCCGGGAACCGTTCTTGGACCAACGCCTCGTGGCGGGACTTGGCACCTTGCCGTCGCATTGGTTTTTTACCGGTAAAAAAGGGAAATACATCTTGAAGGAGGCCATGGGCCCCTTGCTGCCTGCAGAAATATTGAAACATCGCAAGATTGGTTTGAGTGTACCCTGGGATCAATACTTACGGTCAAATCCGCTATTCGTGTCTGCACTCGATGAGTTGGCTGGCAGCGAAGTCTTCAGCTGGCCCGCCTTGAATAGGGTAGACGTAAAGCAGATGCTGCAGCGTTTCCGGCAGGGCGATGCCAGTTTGACCCCGCACCTGATGTCGATGCTGATGCTGCACCTTTGGTGGCGGGCTTTTGGCAAGCGGCTGGGCGAGTCAAGGCGAGAACGATGATGAACCTTTATTGAAACTGCAGGCAAGCCCGTATACTTGCTACCATAATGATGATGCTGATTCAATGGCTGATGGTGGCCATCGCGTTTTTTCTGATAGAGCTGGCGTATTTCTCGCTGGCCCTGCGCTACAATATTGTAGACCGGCCCAATGAAAGAAGTAGCCACCGCCGGGTGACCTTGCGGGGTGGCGGAGTGGTGTTTCCCATCAGTGTTCTTGCTTACTTTCTTTTTTTCGGCTGGCAGTATGCCTGGTTCGTAGTAGGCATGTTGGCTATTTCGCTCATCAGTTTTGCCGATGATGTGAGCCACCAGCCCAAGCGTTTGCGCATTAGTATCCACTTGCTGGCAGTGCTGGCTATGCTTTACCAGGTGCAGCTGCTGGCGGCACCGTGGTGGCTGGTGCCTGTGTGGTTGGTGGTATGTATTGGCACCATCAATGCCTACAATTTCATGGATGGCATCAATGGCATCACCGTGGGATACGGAGCGGTGGTGGTGGCTTCGTTGTGGGTGGCCAACCGATGGGTGCCCTTTGTCGACGAGTCCTATTTGTTATGCCTGGCTGCCGCCAATCTGGTATTCGGCTTCTTCAATTTCAGAAAGCGAGCCCGCTGTTTTGCCGGCGATGTGGGCAGTGTCGGCATGGCATTCGCACTGCTGTTTCCTGTTTTAATGCTGGTAAAAGAAACTGGCGAGCCGCTCTTTTTACTGCTGTTTGCTGTGTACGGCGTTGATGCAGGCCTTACCATTGCTCACCGGCTTTTGAAAAAGGAGAATATTTTTTTACCGCACCGGCAGCATTTGTTTCAATACCTGGCCAACGAATTCAAGTGGCCCCATTTACGGGTGACGACATTGTACATGATAGTACAAGCGCTGGTAAGCGGCCTGCTGCTGGCAGGGTGGCGCTGGCTACCGGCCACCGGGTGGTGGCTGTGTATGATGGCAGTACTGCTGGTACTTGTGCTGTTGCATCTATGGGCCAAGGCCTACATCCTTCGCACGGTCGGCAAAAAGTAGCCGGCAGTGTGCGCATGTCTGGTCTGCACAGACAAGACAGTCCTTAAAGTGAGATGATTACTCTTGGTTTGCCCGGCGGCAAAATAGACGACCGCAGGCTAGCTTTCGCTTCTTTTTCAAGGCGGGCTCTCACCGCATCGGGCAGTGGTATCGGCAGTTGCAGGGTGAATTTCCCGGTCTGCTGTTTTACGCCTTCTTCCTGTGGCACAGTCAACTCTTCGGAGGTGGCTGCTGCGTCAGCCTGCAGTAAGCTTGTTCTCGGCGAAAACAGTGGTATTTCAGCAGGACTTTCACTCACCTCGTTATAAGAAAACTGATAGCTGCGATTGGTAGGAGCCGGAATGTCTGCCTCATTATCATTCGTTTGTTCAGCGCTTGGCGGCAGTGCTGCTATCAGCCGGGACTTTTTCTTTTCCAGCAATATATCTCCGTTCAGGGCTGCATTCAGTTTATTTACACCAGCCATGGTGGCTTGCAAAGAAGCTTGCGCTGCAGCCAGTTCTTTGGCTCGTGCAGCATTCGCTTCGGCAGCCAATACCTGCGCATTCAGCAGTTGTTGTTCGTACTGCTGCTGCAATTGTGCGGTGGCGGCTTCCAATTGTGCTTTCAACTCGGTTTCCAGTGCCGCTGCTGGCAACGCATCTGTTGCTTGCAGTACGGCTTGTCCTTTTGTCAATAGGTCTTTGGCCGGCTGTAGCCATTTATTGGTTGTCCAATCGCCACTGCGATGAGGATCGACCACCTCGGGTGGCGCAGTAGCCGCTGCAGCATCAGCAGGAAGTGCTGCAGCTATCGTTGCGTTGGGCTGTGTAGGATAGGCGAGGGCAAACGACTCTTGTTGAAATTGGCGCAAGGCTTTGTCAGCCAAAAAGTCGTAGGGGGCCGGCAGCGGACGCAAGCGGCTCAGCAAGGCGGCAGACTGCTCTTCGGGCAAGCGACGCGTAGCCGTATGCCACGCCGGCATGATGAGTTGTGCTACCATGGCCAGCAGTAGCAAGGCAGTTGGCCACCAAATGATGCGCTGGCGAGTTGCCAGTATGGGTGCCGTGCCGGGTACCAGCATCAGCCGTATACGATGAAGCAGTTCGTGGCCGGGCTGAGAAACGGCACTCATGGCAAATGTGGAGACCAGTGCCATTTTTTCTACTTGCAGCAAGGCCTCGGCATAGTCGCGGCGGTTGTAGTTGTATCGCAGCACCCATTCGTCACAGCTTATTTCGCGGTCGCGGCAGGCTGCTTGTACCAGTAAGCGGTGAAAAGGGTTGAAAAACAGAATAGCCGCTGCCAACTGTAGGAAGTAGTTCAGCAAATAGTCTGCCCTGCGAATATGCGCCAGTTCGTGTATCAAAATAGCTTCGGCCTGCGCCAGGCTCAGCTGATTGACACTGGCTACCGGAAACAAAATCATGGGCTTCCAAAAGCCAATGGTGAGCGGGCTGCTGACGCGGCTGCTCAGCACAAGTGTCACCGGTTTTTTGATGCCCATGTAGGAGCTGTATTGCTGCACGAAAAGTCGCCATGCCACCGGCGCTTTGCTGGTATGGCGATGCCGAAGGCGCTGTACTTGTTGCCAACCCATGGCCAGGCGCAACAGTTGCCAGGCTGCCACCATCACGTAGCCAACGCCCAGGGCGGGCAGGAGGCGATACCAAAACGGGGCAGGGTGACTGCCGGGCGCAGTAGCTACAGGCAGCGGTACCGACACTGTGGGTGCCAGCAACAAAATGATGAAAAAAAGAAGGAGGGCAGCTGCGGAAGCCGCACTAGCCATGGCATAGCGCTGGGCGGCGGTAGGCCGGAAAAGCTTCACCACAGCTACATACAGCAGCCAAAGCAGGGCGCCTTGCCAAAGGCTCGACAGCACGGCATAGCCGAGCGAAGGCAGTATTGGTTGAAGCAGCAGGGGCCACATACAGCGGTGGTTTATTTCAGGCTGTCCAGTAGTTTTTGTATTTCGGCTATTTCGGCTGAGCTGGGTTTGGCATTGCCCAGGGCCCGCATTACCAGCTGGCTGGCTGAGCCTTCAAACAAGGTGTTCAGCATTTTGCCCACCAGCTGATCCTGGGTGTCTTCCTTGCTCACATTGGCCTGGTACACGTGGGTTTTGCTGCTGTCATCACGCAGCACCAGCCCTTTCTCATGCATAATCTGCATCAGCTTCAGGGTGGTGGTATAGCCGGCCTCTTTAATGGTTGCCAGCTCTTCGTGCACCTCCCGCACTGTGGCTTTGCCACGCTGCCACAGCACTTGCAGTATTTCCAGTTCGCTTTCGGTGGGCTTGTTATTACCTGTTTGCTTTGCCATATGCCATTCTCGCTTTGCGATGTTACAAATACAAACGCAATTATACGATAGTCTTCGTAAATGAATGGTTAAAGGGCTTTATGAGCGGCAGGGCGCATTTTTAGCGCCGGGCGAGGGCATTGATCCAGGTAAGGGCCACCGCCAGTACCACAAAAATGAGATACAGCGTTTCGGCCCCCGGGATTGAAAGCAGGTTGGCTATAGCAATGAGGACGCCAGCACCCGCCATGATGACGGCTATACGGGTGTGGTTGGAAGCCGTTTTAAAATGAAAGGGAAGTTCGACCTGTGCCACCGCAAAAGTGGTAACGGCCATGCAGATGGCCGCCGGCAACAGCAGGCCAGGTGTTTGCCTGGCTGCCGGCAGCAGCATACCCATCACAAACAATGCTACTGCCGATACCAGCGATGCTCCAACCAACTGCCCGATCAGGCGTTCGCCGCGACTGATGGCATAGCGGCCCTCGGGATGAAAACTCAGGATCAGATTGGCGATAGGATTGAGGATCCAGCTGGATACCACCATCAACAAGTAAAGCACGACCAGCCCAATACCGATATAGTTGAAAGGGACCGGGAGTTTGGCAAGTACGCCCCCCACCAGCCGAAAAGCGATGTACAGACCAACGGTCATGGCTATTTGGGTACCACGGCCCCGGTTGGCCAGCCACATGCTATACATCAGCAGCCAGCGGTAGGGCGGTATCTTACTCTTCAGGGCTTCTTTCAGGCCAGCCCTGGCGGTTTCGCTTTCGGGGTTGATGCGCAGGGCCTCTCTGAAATGTCCGATGGCTGCTTTGTGCTGTCCTTTTTCCAGGTAGTTCCAGCCGACAGTACCATGTGTAAAGTCGCTATCGGGCTCATTGGCCAGGCTGTATCGCATGGTGTCAATGGCTTCGTCTACACGGCCCAGCTTGTTCAGGGCCATGCTACGGGCATTCAGGCACAATTCATCGGTGCCATCTATTTGCAGGCCCTCGTTGGCTTTGGCCAGGGCCGCCTCAAATTTTTTGTCGTCTATCAGCACATAGGCATACAGGCCATAGGTGCCGGCGGCATAGGGGTACAGTTGCAGCGATTGGTCCAGGTCAGCAATGGCGGCTGCGTTTTGATCGAGCCGATAATGCGCAAACGCCCGGAGATAGAAGTAGTAGTATGATTCAGGATCGAGTCGGATGGCTTCGCCAATAGGAGCGAGGGCATCTGCCGCATGACCGCTGTCTATTTTCAAGCGGGCCATCAGGGCGTGTGCCTCATCATTGTCGGGCTCGGCAGCCAGTGCCTGTGCTATCTCTTTCTCTGCATCGCGGTAGCGACCTTGCTGCAGCAGCAGGTGGGCTTTTTCCAGCATCACAGCTTGTGCTTTTTGATGTAGTCTAAAATATCGTTGTAGTGGCCGCTTTCGTTGCTGTACAGCGCATAGTTGCGGGCCGTGCCAAACCATTCGCGGGTGCTGGGTTTGTGCTGCTTGGCTGCTGCCAGCAGGTCTTTTGTGCTCAGGGCACTCAGCTGGCCGGTCTTCATGCTTTCGGTCAGCTTGTTTTCGATGCAGATATCTACCACCGCCTGCAGGTCGGCACCTGAGTACTCGGGGGTGGCCGCTGCTAGTTTCTTGTAGTCTATTTGTTCGGCAGGTTTATCGGCCAGCAGGCTTTTCAATATTTCATCGCGGCTGGCTTCATCGGGCGGTGGTACAAAGATGACCCGATCGAAACGGCCGGGACGGCGAAAGGCACTGTCTACACTCCACGGTGCATTAGTGGCTGCCAAAATGAGCACGCCTTCGTTGCTGGCACTCACACCATCCATTTCGCTCAAAAACTGATTGATGGTGTGGCGCATGGCGCTTTGCTTCAGATCGGCACGGCTGGCGCCCAGCGCATCTACTTCATCTATAAACAGCACACAGGGAGCATGGCGGCGGGCCGTATCAAATACTTCGTGCAGGTTCTTCTCACTGTTGCCAATCCACATATCCAGAATATGGTGAAGGCCTATGCTGATGAATTTCGACTTGATCTCACCGGCCGTAGCTTTGGCTATAAACGTTTTGCCGCAGCCCGGTGGGCCGTACAGCAAAATGCCACCACCAATCTTTTTGCCGTAGGCTTTGTACAACTCGGGGTGCTGCAGGGGCTGAATGATCTTGAGGGCAATTTCCTCTTTTACTTTCTGCATGCCACCCACCTTGGAAAAGTCAATGTCTGGCTTTTCCATGAACATCGATTCTTCGGTTTCCCAGTATTCATCATCGCTTTCATCGGGAGCAGGGCCGCCGCCCGGCAGGCGAAAAAGTTGGTCCAGTTCGGCATCGGCCATGGCAGGTTGCAGCACCATGAGCCCCTGATACAGGCCGGCTGCTTTGGCCAGGTTATTGTCCTTCACCAGGCACTTAATGTAGCGCAGCAGATCGTGATCGGTCAGTTGCGCTTCCAACTGCTCGTACACCACGGTGGCGGCCGAAAAGTTGCCCAACTGAAAATAGCAGTGTGCCAGGCCCAACTGCGCTTTTTGGTGGCCGTAGCTGCGCTGCAGCACCTGCTTGTATTGTTCGGCGGCTTCGCTGTATTGCTTGTCGGCCAGTAGCAGGTCGGCCAGGCTCATGCGCAGCGGAATATTGTCGGGTGAGAGGGTGAGGGCCTCTTTCAGCGAATCGATCATAAGAAGATAAAAGCGACGGTTAGGGACCCGCCGGTGTGGCAAATTAAATGGCGATCATCATGAAACAGCCCAGCTTTTTGTGAAAAAAGCAGTCGACTTGTTGGGATCAAGCGCAGTAAATCACCGCAGGCGAAATCACCCAGGCCGATGGTAAGATGCCGGGAGGCGCTTGTAGGGAAAGAAAACCCCGCCTGCTTGCGCAAACGGGGTTTTGTATTAAAACGTCGGGGCTGTCCAGACTTTCGGTGTTTCGGTCTTCCCGACTTTCGGACATCTTAGTAGTCCATGCCACCCATACCCGGATGACCGCCACCAGCAGGGGCTGCAGCCTTCGGCTCGGGCTTGTCGGCTACCACGGCTTCAGTAGTCAGAAGCATACCGGCAATCGAAGCGGCATTTTCCAGGGCTACACGGCTCACTTTGGTAGGATCAATTACACCAGCCTTGAACAGGTTTTCGTAAGTCTCAGTGCGGGCATTGAAACCAAAGTCGCCTTTGCCTTCGCGGATTTTCTGCACCA
>CANHEC010000094.1 GCA_947459455.1 Chitinophagaceae bacterium | reverse complement strand
GGGGTTCGTGGGGTTTTACATTGTCGGCAATGCACACAATGCGGGTGTGGCCGTTGCGCCGCACCAGGCGCAAAATGGTGCCGAGGCAAGGCCCCATCAGCGGCAGCCAATAGCGCACCACCAGCAGGTCGGGGCGCTGGCGGGCCAGCTGGCGGCCCACCCGCCACCAGTTCAGCGGATTGATAGAGTTGACAGCCGTGACAATGCGGATACCGGCCGGTGCAGGCCCATCGGTGTACTGGCTGCTACCCGGAAATAAAAAAGAAGGGTACTGCAGCGAGAACGACCAGATGCTGCAGTCGTGGCCTGCTTCGGTAAAGGCCCGGCACAGTCGCTCATTGAACGTAGTGATACCGCCCGGCCGCAGCGGGTGCGCCGGACCAAGGATGACGATTTTTTGAGCGGTAGTCGGGAGGGGATGGGACACGGATTTTTTTTGATTTTCTATGGATTTTCGCTGATTTTTTGATTGAACATTTTAGGGTTGTCCCTCATGCCTAAGGTCATTTTGAATCTATTGCTGTTGGCTCCTTCGGCAATCTATTTCCGGTTGTTTGAAAACACTTTGCGACGAAATTCCGGCTCAAGGCCAAAGCTGAAAAGCAATCCTACCTCATGGTTGGTGGCTTTTAGGTAGTTCAATAACTGTGCTTCGTGCTCGGGCATTAAGCAAGCGGCTGCTTTCAATTCCACAATGATCTTTTGTTCTACCAGTATATCTGCGTAGTAGCTGCCTACGTTGCTTGCTTTATAAAACACGTCGATCTTGTGTTGACATTGTGATTCAAGACCAGCGCTTTTCAACTCAATGGCAAGTGCATTCTCATACACTTTTTCCAAAAAGCCATAGCCAAGGCTATTGTACACATTGTAATAGCACTTGATGATTTGTTGCGTCAGCTCTTCGTATAGCAACATGACTCATGAATTAGGCCAACCTATTGACAAAGAATCCGCCAAAATCAGCTTCCTTGATCTGCAGTATCCGTGTCCCATCTACCCATCACACCCCCAGCCGCTCCTCAATCCCATACACATTTCGCTCGGGCGAATTGCGGGCAACCAGTTCGGAAATAAAGCCGGCTAAAAAGAGCTGCACCCCCACAATGGCCAGAACCAGCGCTATGTAAAAGGCGGGCCGGCTGGTGAGGTAAAATGTAGGATCGATGAGCTTATTGATGATGAGGTAGGCACTGATGCCGAAGCCAATGAGAAACACGAACGTGCCCCACAGACCAAAAAAGTGCATCGGTCGCTTGCCAAACTTGCCTACAAACGTGATAGAGGCCAGGTCGAGAAAGCCATTTACAAAACGCTCCCAGCCAAACTTGGTGGTGCCGTATTTGCGGGCCCGGTGCTCTACTACTTTCTCACCTATTTTCTTAAAGCCATTCCACTTGGCAATCACCGGAATGTAGCGGTGCATTTCGCCATACACTTCTATCGCCTTGATCACTTTGCGCTTGTAGGCTTTCAGCCCGCAGTTAAAGTCGTGCAGGTAAATGCCGCTCACCTGCCGGGTAGCCGCGTTGAACAGCTTCGAAGGCAGGTTTTTGGTCAGCTTATTGTCGTAGCGCTTTTTCTTCCAGCCACTCACCAGGTCGTAGCCTTCCTGGCGTATCATGCGCACCAAGTCGGGTATTTCATCAGGACTGTCCTGCAGGTCGGCATCCATGGTGATCACCACTTCGCCTTTGGCTGCTTTAAAGCCCTCGTTCAGCGCAGCGCTTTTGCCGTAGTTGCGCTGAAACTTGATGCCCCGCACTGCTTCATTGGCAGCCCGCAGCTGGCTGATGACCGCCCAGCTATCGTCGGTGCTGCCATCATCTACAAATATGATTTCGTAGCGGTAGCCCTCCCGCTGGCATACCTGGTGTATCCAGGCAGCCAGCTCGGGCAAACTCTCTTCTTCGTTCAGCAGCGGAATGACCAGTGATAAATCCATCCGGAGTTACTTCTTTAATTAAATGGTTCTGCCGGGGCCCCCTTTTTAGCTACACCAGCACCAATTAGTGAGCCAATAGCACCCAAAATGAGATTACCGATGATGGCGCCTGCAATCATAAATGGAGTAAAGAACTTAGCGGTCATCTGAATTGCCTGGTCAATTTGCGTTTCAGAAAGGTTGCCGTCCTTTTCCATTTCAGCCCGGGCTGCGTCCAGTGCTTTTTCTTTCATTTCAGGAAACAACACGAAAAGCGACAGCAGGGAGACTGCCAACAGAATCAGTGTGACTACGGCGGTTACCTGAAAGCCATGCGCAAACACATTGCCGAAGGTTACGCGTCCTTGCATGTCTTGACTATACTTTATGCAAGCCCAAATGAGTGCACCTATTGTGATAGCATAAGTGGCGTAGCCCAGCGGCTGCATTTTGCTGTAGTCTGTCACGGTGATTTGCATAGCAATCGATATCAATGCAAGGACAGCTCCAATGATGAGGCCCTTCGTGGGTGCAGACATTACTTTGTTTTCCATTTTTTTCTTTTTAGGGGTGAATAATTTGGTGGCGCCCATTTACCATGCCTACAGCCTTTGCCTGTAGCTGCCGGCCAATGAATGCATTGTTCTTCGAGGCCGATTTCAAATCTGACAGCTGTGGCTGCCAGGCTTGTTGCAGCTGTACCAGGCTCAGCAGGGCAGGGGCGCCTGCCTGTATGGGTGGCAGTTCCAGGCCAAATATTACAGCCGGCGCTATGGCAAACAGCTCGGCCAGCCTATTGGCCGGCAGCTGCGGCAGGGCAGTGTGCACCGCCGCAAAGCAGGTTTCCAGTCCGCTCATGCCGTATTTGGCATATTCAAATTCGCACACCTTGCTATCGTACTCATGCGGTAGGTGGTGGCAGGCGATGCAGTCGATGGTGCCATCGGCTACGGCCGCCTGCAGCGCCGCCACATCGGCACGGCCACGCAGGGGTGGGTTCACCTTCAGGTTGGTATCATAGCCTTGCAGGTCTTCGTCGCACCAGGTCAGGTGGTAGGGCGTCACACTGCAGGTCAGGTTCAGTCCTTCGGCTTTGGCACGGCGCACCAGCTCTACGCTGGCCGCGGTGCTGATGCCCGTTATGTGCAGCTTGCTACCCGTGTAGCGCAGCAGTTCTATATCGCGGTTCAGCAGCAGGGTTTCGGCCAGGGCCGGCTTGCCCGGCAGGCCCAGCTGGGTGCTGGTAATGCCTTCGTGCATCTGGCCACTTTTGCTCAGCGCTACCTCGTCGGGCACCTGCACCACCACGCCGTCAAATGCTTTTACATACAGCAGGGCCTTGGTCAGCACCTGGCTGTTTTGTACCGGGTGGGTACCATCGGTAAAGGCCACGGCGCCGCTGTGGCGCATGTCATACATTTCGGCCAGGTCTTTGCCCTCGCAGTTTTTGCTGATGGCGCCATAGGGCAGCACGGTTACCGGCAGGTGGTGGTTCTTTTGTACGATGTATTCTACCTGTGCCTTGTTGTGCACTGCCGGCGCCGTATTGGGCAGCACCAGTACCCGGCAGTAGCCGCCTGCAGCCGCTGCCGCAGCACCGCTTTCCACGGTTTCCTTGTACTCCAGTCCGGGGTCGCAAAAATGGCTGAACACATCTGTAAAGCCCGGAAACACCGTGAGGCCGTTGGCGGCTATTACCTGCATGCCATCGGTGGGCGTTATCTGGCCTATTTGGGCAATGGTGCCATGCTCTATCAGCATATCGGCCTGCTGGCCATCATGGGGCGATCGCGGATCGGCAATGGTTGCCTGTTGGATTAGCAGCGACATACAGCGGCGAAGATAAGGCTGCAAGCGCCTCGGCCCACGGGCGGTGGATACTGTGTTTGTGGGGCTGTCGGCACCGGTGCATGGCCCGGCTGCTGTTCGGGTGCCTGCGGGCTTCGCTATCGCTTCGGTCTCGGCTGAGCCGAGACTACCCCTGCGGCCCCCGCAGCTCATCAGCCCTGGCAGCAGCGCCCGGCTGTCCGTTGCAGGTTGGCAGCTGGTGCGCCAGTGCAGCCGCTGGTTGCTGCACCCAAATGCTGCATTTTTGCGCCATGCATACGCCGGCCGAAAAACTACGCCTCGATAAATACCTGTGGAGCATCCGGGTGTTCAAAACACGCAGTGCCGCCGCCGAAGCCTGCGAAAAAGGGCGGGTGCGCCTGGCAGGCGAATCCGTAAAGGCGGCCCGCACCGTCAAAGTGGGCGATGTGTACGATATCCGCGGTGAGCACCGCCGCTGGGTGGTGCAGGTCACCGGGCTGCTGCACAGCCGGCAGGCCTACGCCGAGGCCATCAAGTACTACACCGATCTCACCCCGCCTGAAGAACTGGAAAAAGCCAAAGTGCAGGCCGAAAGCTTCCACACCGGCAAGCGCCTCAGCAAAATAGGCCGCCCCACCAAAAAGCAGCGCCGCGATCTGGATGATTTGCTAATGTGATAATGAGCTAATGTGATAATGTGCAAATATGATAATGTGATAATGTGCGGAAAGGCAAATGTGATGATGTGATAATATGATGATGAGATAACCTGAAAGTAAGGGGCCTTGAAAGTGGACCAAGGTGACGACATGGTACGCTGCTGACAGGATACTGAGGTTATGATACGGTGCGATCCTCCACTAGTGCCGCCTGTGCCCTGTCGGCGTCCATTCGCAAAAAGGCGCTTACAGCATTATTCCGGTTACCCTGCCGCTTATCCTAATTCCCCAATCCCGAATTCCCGATACCCAATTCCCAATTCCTAATTCCTAATTCATCATTCACCATTCATCATTCACCATTCATCATTCACCATTCATCATTCACCATTACTCAATGCGCCATATCATCATATCCCTGCTCCGTTTCTGCAGCAGGAGGTTGTGCATCCGCATTGGGGCGCTGGCCCTGCATTTGCGCAGCTGCCTGCATCAGCGGTAGCATTTGGGCCGCTTGCTGCTGTTGCTGGTGCCGCAAAAAGGGGATGTAGCCTTTGTATTGTTTCATCAGTTGCATGCCGTTGGGCGTCAGTTGCATCATGCCCACTTTCCAAAGCCAATGGGGGCGCTCACAAAACCAGTCGAAAAAATTACCTCCCGCAGGCGTTCCAGTTCAGGGCCCTCTATTTGCACGCCCAGTTCGGTCAGCACCTGTTTTTCAAAATGCAGCATCTGCATCCAGCCGGCTGTACAGCAGCCGTATCGTAAAGTCAATCACATCATCCTCCGTCAGTATACGGGGCTGTTCGGGCTGCTGTGCTTGTTCCTCACTCATGGCGTTCTTGTTTTGTTGATGTTCTGAAATTACGGCGCTGCCGCCAGCGGGCAGCTTGGTTTCACAGCATTTTAAAAGGCCATAACCGCTGGTGATAGTGCGGCGTCGGCTCAGTCGCGGTTTTGCTCAAACCATTCGTCTACCAGGTGGGGGGCATGGTCGGCTGCCTCGGTGGCCAGTTCGTCGCAGCGGTTGTTGTAGGGGTTGTCGGCGTGGCCCTTCACCCACTGAAAGCGCACCTGGTGCCGCACATAGATGTCGTGAAAGCGGCGCCACAAATCAGGATTCTTTTTGCCGCCCTTAAAATTGGTGCGCAGCCAGCCTTGCAGCCAGCCTTTTTCCACGGCATCTACCACGTACTTGCTATCGCTGTACACCAGCACCCGGGTCTGTGGTTTCTTCAGCGCTTCCAGGCCTTTTATTACGGCCATCAGTTCCATCCGGTTGTTGGTGGTCAGCCGGTAGCCTTCGCTCAGTTCTTTGCGCAGCTGCCCTGCCATCAGTATTACGCCATAGCCGCCGGGGCCGGGGTTGCCGCGGCTGCTGCCATCGGTGTAAATGATTACCTGGGGTGTAAACATGTATCAATCGGTCGCCCTCGTTTGCAAGGGTCGGCGAAAGTAGGGAGTTCGGCTATTGCTCCGGTTAGGCTTTGTTAGGCGGCAGGCTGTCGCGGGTGTTTTTTTGCACCGTAATAGCGCCAAACAAGGCCAGCAAAAACGCAAATGCGTAGAAGCCCTTTTCGCTCGGCAGCAGTGTGGCATTCCACAGCCCCACTACCAGCAGCACTATCGATAGCACGGTCACAAACCAACAAAGGCCGTAGTAAATATCGGTGACCGGTATACCATCCAGCCGGTCGCGTACCGATTTCTGGAGCGATACCACGGCGAACAAACCAAACATGAGGATGGTGAAGTAGTAGCCTTTTTCATTCAGTTGCATTTCGGCCCGCCATAGGCCTACGATGTAGCCGATGGCGCCGGCGCCTAGTGCTACCCAGCTGGCACCTACAAATGCTGCAGAAGGTTTTTGTGACATGTGTTGTATTATTTATATTTTTTAAAAATGCCTGTATCGAATGCCGTCCACCAGCAAGCTTTTTGGCCGGCGGCTTTCAGCCCGCTATTGGCCCATGTATTGCAAGTGTGCAGCATGCTGTAGCTACCATGCGCTTCGTAAAATACATCGTGGCGACCATACACGGCCGTGGTAGGTATCCACAGGCTGCCGCCATCGGCCCGCCGCTGAAAGCTTTGGCTGATGTACTGTACCAGCCGCCCATACTGCGCCCGGCTGATGCGAATGGCCTTGCAATCGTCGCCTTCATGCATCTGCTTATAGTAAGTGGCATGAATAGCAGTGGTGCTGAGGCCAAATGCCGCATTGAAAGCTACCGATGCTTTCAGGTCTTTCCATGCAGGGGTTTGCAGGTAAAAGCATTTGTCGCCCCAGCCCAGTGCCAGCCAGGGCATCGTGCTGTCTTTGGCCAGTGTTTGTTGGTGGGGCACCAGTTGGCGCCAATCGTATTGCTCATTTACCACCGGTACTACCAAATCGGTGTGTACCCCATTGGTCAGTATGTACATGGTTACTTCATCGGGGGCGCCGGGCTCCTCGGCTACCGAAATGCTCGACAACACAAACGCCGCCAGCAAGTACAACAGCACAAAGCCCACCAGCGAAGCGATGGCAATGAAGAGAGATCGAAGGAGTCGCTTGAGCCAGCGACCAGCAGGTGAAGTGGTAGGTTGCTTCAAATGAAATCAGATTGTTGTCAGTTGGGGGAGGCACAGCTTGCTGGGTTGCGGTGCTGCACTAAGATAGGGTGGTGCCAGCATAGCAAGGGGTCGGTAGGTGGTTGTTTTGGCCCTTTGTTAAGAAGCAAGGACGGTTTATCGGAAAGGAAATCCAAAGTTGAAGTACACCCGAACGCCTTCGGCCTGGTTGCTGGCCATCAGGCTTAGTTCGGCGGGTCCAATGGGGGTGAGGTAGGCCGCGGTGAGGGCGGTGCCCAGCGCCCAACTGGCGGGTCGCATTTCACTGGCTTTTTTTACAAAGCCCTGGTGCAGGGCTGCGCCCGATAGGCTGAGGTAGAAATTGCCAAACGGCCTTACCCGTGGCCCCATGTGTACAGCGGCCATGCTTTCGGAGCTTAGCTCGCCTTCTCGAAGACCGGCAAACTGCACCTGGTTGCGAAAAGTAGCCGCGAGGCCGCCGCCAAAAAAGTTGTTCAGCAAGCTGCTGTTCTCCGAAAAGTTGATGCCTGATTGCAGCTTGCTCACCCAGGCCCAGCGCCGGCTGAGCGGGGCCGTGTTTTGCAGTTGCAGTTGCAGCCGCGTATAGTTGCCATACTGTATCCCGGTGTTCTCAATATTGCCCAGCGATTGACCGTCGCGAAATACTTCGAAGTTGGGCCGCAGGCCAAATACATAGCCCAGTTTTACATCGGCTATAGTGCCACGGTCG
>CANHEC010000093.1 GCA_947459455.1 Chitinophagaceae bacterium | reverse complement strand
GAGTCAGCCCCGAGGAGGAGTGGGATGTTTTGCAGTCTTGCCCGTAGCGAGGGGCCCTGTTTCATCCATGCCCTAAAGGTCTCGGGCCGGTGGAAGCTAAACACGGGGCGGCTGCGGGGGCGGGGATCGGCAAAGTCGGTGAAGCGGGTGAGCTCGCCGGTGCTTTCGTACACAAAGCGCAGGGGCTCATTGTTGAGGTGTTTCAGTTTGGCCGTGGCATAGTCGAGGCTTTGTTCTTCCACCACGGTCAGGCGCAGGCCTTCCGCTGAGCGTTTGGCTTCAATGAGGCCCACCGGCTTGCGGTCTACAAACAGCACGTAGTCGGCCGGGCCGCGATCGGTGAGGTATTCCCGCACCGCCACGCCGGTGCCTGCACCCAGGTTGATGGCCGCTTTGGACTGCAACAGCCAGCCGGCCGCCAGTAGTTGGCGGTCGATGAGGTCGCGGGCCTGTTGCTCGGGGTGCTGATTCATAGGATGGTGTGGGGCGGAAAGATAACGAATGCGCAGAGTATGGCCATGGGGGCGGATGGGGCGTGGTCATTCAAAAAAAAGATGGCACCGAAAAGATGGCACCAAAAAAAATGCTGACAAGAAAACGGTGACAAAAAATGCTGACAGCTGCCCCTTGCCCGGCCCTGCACGGCAGACCAAGGGCTGCGGGATGCGGAGGGCCCCCGCCGCGGCGGGGGGACCGAGGGAGGTACGACCGAGGGCGGTACCCCGCAGCAGCCCGTACGGCTGCCGGGTACTGCACGGCTGCCGATAGCCCCTTATCAACAGCATCCACCTGGCGGCAAACATTGTGGCCAGATGCCCGCCCCGCCGCTTACTTTTGCGGCCCGTGGCCGGCGGCCTGCCGGTCGCCGGGTTTTGTGAGTGTTTTTGAAAACCATCCATTATGCTGAGCATTAGCCAACGCGGCGCTGCCATGCCCGCCAGCCCCATCAGAAAACTGGTGCCCTACGCCGAAGCCGCCAAACAACGCGGCACCAGGGTGTACCACCTGAACATTGGTCAGCCCGATATAGAAACGCCGCCGCAGGTGCTGGACGCCGTGCGCCACAGCGATTTTAAGGTGCTGGAATACAGCCACAGCGCCGGCAACGAAAGCTACCGCCGCAAGCTGGTGCAGTACTACCACAGCGTAGGGGTGGAGGTGAATCATCAGCAGATCATAGTAACCACCGGGGGCAGCGAGGCCATCCTGTTTGGCTTCATGGCCTGCCTGGATGCGGGTGATGAAGTGATCATTCCGGAACCATTTTATGCCAACTACAACGGCTTTGCGGTGGCAGCCGGCGTAACCGTGGTGCCGGTAACGGCGCAGATAGACACTGGCTTTGCGCTGCCGCCCATTGCCGAGTTTGAAAAGCTGATAACGCCGCGTACCAGGGCCATTGTAATATGCAATCCCAACAACCCGACGGGCTACCTGTACAGCCGGGCCGAACTGGAAAGCCTGAAAGAACTGGTGGTGCGGCATGGGCTGTACCTGTTTAGCGATGAAGCCTACCGCGAGTTCAGCTACACCGGCGAGCTGCTGAGTGTGCTGCACCTGCAGGGGGCCGATGAGCACCTGGTGGTGATGGACACCATCAGCAAGCGCTACAGTGCCTGCGGGGCCCGCCTGGGGGCGCTGGTGACCAAAAACCAGGCTGTGCTGGATGCGGCCATGAAATTTGCGCAGGCGAGGCTGAGTCCGCCCAGCTTTGCGCAGATAGCCGGTGAAGCGGCCATTGACCTGCCGGCTGATTACTTTGAGGGCACGAAGGCCGAGTACCAGCGCCGCCGCGACCTGGTGGTGCGCCGACTGAATGAAATGCCGGGCGTGTACTGCCCCAATCCGGGTGGTGCCTTTTATGCCATGGCCCGCCTGCCCATCGACGATAGCGATGCTTTTTGCCAATGGCTGCTGGAGCACTTTAGCTACCAGGGTGCCACGGTGATGCTGGCGCCGGCCACCGGCTTTTATGGTACGCCGGGCCTGGGCAAGCAGGAAGTACGGCTGGCCTACGTGCTCAATCTGGAAGCACTGGATGCTGCCATGGATTGCCTGGCCGAAGCACTGAAAGTGTATCCGGGGAGGAGGTGAGTCCGAAAGTCCGAAAGTCGGGAGTTGGGAGTCCGGAAGTCGGGAGTTGGGAAGTCCGGAAGTCGGGAAGTTGGTTGTCGGTTGTCGGTTGTCAGTTGTCGGTTGTCAGTTGTCGGTTGTCAGTTGTCGGTTGTCTGCAAGTACAAAACTGCGGAGCGCTGGCCCATACCTGCCATCCACCATCTATCATCCGCCATCTCTTCGCTGCTTCGTCATCCCGACGATAGGAGGGATCTCATGAGGGAAGTCCGGAAGTCCGGAAGTCCGGAAGTCCGGGAGTCCGGAGACGGGAGTCCGGAGATGACTGCAGCCCTGAGCTTGTCGAAGGGCGGGAAGACGGGAAGACCGGGGGACGGTAGTTCGGAGATAACTGTAGCGCTGAGATTGTCGAAGGGCGGAAAGGCCGGAGACGATAGTCCGCAGTCGGGAGAAAACTGCAGCCCTGAGCTTGTCGAAGGGCGGAGTGCTGCGTACGGCGGCCGTAGCTATTGGTTGGGCGCTGAAAGTGCTGACAGCAGTTGTTCGGCCTTGGCCTTGTAGGGCCAGTCAGGGAGTTGGCTGCCTTGTAGTAGCAGTGCCTGGCAGGCAGCGTTATCGCTCTGTTGCAAGTAAGCCAGGGCGGCATACCAGGTGGCGGTGGCCGCCACGTGCGGGGACATGCGCTGACCGGCCAGTTGTTTTAGTTCGGCTGCGGCAGCCGGCTCGCCTTTGTCCAGCTGGCTGAGTGCCTTGTACAGCCTCAGGTACAAGCTGGTTTGTTCTTCTTCCGTGGTGCTGCCCATCAATTGAAAATCTTCGGGCCTGGCATCTGTTACCAGCTGGTGCTTTCCTTGCTGGTACTGCTGCAATACCACCGATAGTACCAGCGGATCACGATCGGAACCGGCATAGCGCTGGTAGTAGCGTGTAAACAAGTTGGGCGTGGCTGCACTATCGGGTGGGGTGCTTACCACGTTGGGCGCTGCTGCAGGCGTGTCTGTATTGGTTTTTGCGATGGGGTCTGTTTGTGGGGCCGGCTTTGTCAGCAGCCAATAGGTAGCTGCGCCCAGCACCAGCACTGCTGCAGCTGCCCAATATTGCCAGCGTAGTGTGGTGGGTGGTATGGGTGCCGGCGGTGCTGCCGGCCGGATGCTGGCCGGTTGTTCGGCAGGTTCTTCCTCGGTTTGTAGCTGCCAGCCCAGGTCTATTTGCTGCTCATACCGCTGCCTTAGTTCGGCATTGGCCGATACTTCGGCCATAAAAGCCACTTCTTCCTCTTCGGTCATCTTGCCATCAAGGTAGTCTGCTATCAGTTGGTCATATCGTTCGTCCGGCTGGGCGTGCATTCGTTGGTCAGGTAGTGTTTTTCCAAAGTTCGAGAAACTGTTGCTTGTAGCGGCTGGCTAATTTGATAGCCGACTCCCGCTCTATGTTTTTCAGGGCGGCAATTTCGTCATAGGTCTTGCCATCCACGTGCCGCCATATCAGCAGTTGCCTGCCATCGGGCGATAACTGTTGCAGGCAGCGGGCAGTGCGGGGCGAAAAGAAGTCGACCTGGTCGATACTGCTGCTAGGTGGTGGTTCGTGCGTGGCGTCGCGGCCATATTCTTTTTCGGCCGCCAGGGCTTTTTGCCGGCGGGCCAGGCCTTTCAGGAAATTGTTTTTGAAAGAGCGAAACAGGTAGCCGAGGTAGCTGGGCTCTTCTATGTTCAGCTTGCCGAGTCGGCCACTGCTTTCAAAACTATTCCACGAAGTTATAAATGTGTCTTCTGCAATATCGTGCAGATCCTCGTAGCTGATTTGGCTGTGCTTAAAGATGACACGTTTGAACCAGATAGGTTTTTGTGTTTCGTGCAGGTAATTCCATACCATGGCCCGGCCCGCCTCATCGGCGTTTTCCCATACTTTCATAATGTACGCGGTAAGGCTGTACAGTTCCGAGCCATTTCTCATGCAGCAGAAAAAATGCGCTGATGACGCAAACGGCTGAAAAGTACAGTATTTTAGGTTTTAGTGCTTAGTTCCCTGATCCTATGAAAAACTCTACTGGCTTTTTAAAGGGCGGCTTTACGAGTTTGCCAAAGCCTCTATGCGCAATACGCAAATGTTTGATGTCAACTCTTCTGTGGTTAGTGCTCCTGTCTCCTTCCGAAGCACAGCCTACTGCTGTTGATTCTTTGAAAGAAGAAGTAAATCGGCAGTATAGTGCTTTGCTACCAAAATTGAAACAAGCATTGGCCCTGGGTAACATAAACGGCTCACTGGCTATTGCGAGGCAAATTGAAGCCATTGCCCGCCCTGTGTTTGGCGATACCTCCCGGGCCATGGCGAATATCTGGCATGCCATTTACTCGCCTATCTATGTCAACCTGCGTAACTACCGCATGGTTTATTTGGTAAACGATTCTGCCCGACGGGTGCTACTGGCTTTGGGCGATACGCTGCATCCGCACTATTTGGGTAGCCTAAAAGAATTGTCCAGTGTATGCGAAAAGCTGAACCCGACCCTGCCGGAAGAAGGGCTGGCGTATGCTGAACAACTATCAAACCTCTTATCGTATGGAGTGGACCCCTTAGCTAAAGCTGACGGATTGGTTGCAGTAAGTAAAAAGGCGTTTAGTGCGGGCAAATTGTCTGTAGCCCGGAAAGCCCTTTTGCAAGCGGGTACTATTTTAGACACTCTTAAGCCGTACGGTACTGATAGTAGTTATGTTAAAGCTGACAGCGCCCAAATCATACGCCAAAGGGTTGTTTACCAGAGTGCACTTGCCATCTTTTTAGCTCAAACCGGCCAAACCGACGATGCACTCCGAATAAATGAGAAAGCCTTGCAGGAAGGTAGCAGACTGAAATTTGCTAACCGGATGGTTTGGTATGAAGGGATGATAAATCGTGCAGCCATTTTCCTGCTATTGGGGCAATATGATTCGGCGCAGGTTTGGATACACAAGGTAGTTAAACGAAAGGAACTGCAACATTTTGCTGAAATAACCCGGCAGGCAAAAGTACTGGAGGGATTGGCCGAACTGGGCAAGCAATCGGGCATAAGTAGGAGGGGGATAGATACCGACTTTAACAGCTTAACAAGCGGATTGGAGGGACTTAATCAAGAGGCCATGTCTCTTAAAATAATTCAATTATTTGGCAATCTACAGCAAGGCGATACTACCAGCTTCACCAATGATTTACGCTTGATTAAACAAGCGGTACAAAAGGATAAATTATCTAACGCTTTTTTTGAAAGCGTTATAAAGCTTTTGGAAGCATTGGCTGTTGAAAAAAGTAGCAGCGCAGGCAATGGTTTTGATGAAACCGTGCGGATTTCAGGAGACTATTTCCGCAGTCTTTTGTCGCAGTTGCCCACATTAAGCGAATCGCAGCAAAGGCAGGCTCTGAACCTATTACCCTTTTTTATGGACTTGCCCTATGGCAAATTGGATGGGGCGGTTTCACAGAAATCTTTACATGAACTGCTTTACCTGCACTGGCAACGCAAGGCATTGGTGTTGAATCAATGGCAGGGATTTCGGCAAAAGCAAAAAGCAGATTCGTTATTGACGTCGCTAACCAACCATTGGCAACAAATCCGTTCGGCCTATGTAAGGAGCGTCAGCCTTGGCTTTTCCCAACCATTGATGGATAGCCTGAAAGGGCAGGTTGCACTGCTTGAGGCAGCTATTGCAGAACAGATGCCCTTGCAGGTGTTATCGCCCGACAGCATGCAGGCCTTATTAAATAAACTACCCAAAACAGCAGCGTTGGTGGATTTTGTAAGGGTACAATTTAAAATAGCTGGTGGGCAGGATTCTGTGGTGTACAAAGCCTTTGTTGTAAATGGCCAAACTAAGCAGGTACAGGTTGTTAACATTGGTTCCGAGATGGAGTTGGTGCTCTTGTTTTATGATAGCAACAAGGAACCATTCAGTTCCTTTCAATTGGTAAAAGCACTTTATTCCGAAGGGCAGGCAACGGCACAAAAAGCTTACCAATGGCTATGGAAGCCCATCGAAAAATACCTGCAAGGAACACAGGAGATTTATTTGAGTAAAGCGGGCATCTTACATCAGGTTGCCTTTGGTGCTTTGGCCAACGGAAAAGCAAGATTGCTGCGGCGCTACTCATTTTATGAAGGACTTCATGTGCCTTCCATGCTAATGCTGGCTCACCAAAAACCGGCTATTCATGAGGCGCAGGTATGGGGTGCCATTGACTATGGAAAAGCAATTGCAAGAACGGGTAGCGAATCAATCGCATTTATACCCACCACCCTGCGGCCCGGTGAGCAATTGTTACAGGCAAGCGACGAGCCACTCGCCAACCTGGATGCATTTCCCATGGAACCCATTGCCGCCATACTCAGAACACAGGGGGTAAAAGTAGATTTGTATAATGGAAACAGGGCCACCGAATCCCGCTTTAAGGCAATCGCAGCATCTGCTAACGGAATATTACATATCAATACTCATGGCTTTTACAAACCACCCACTAAGGGCAAAGGCCTGATCGGCCCATCGCAACAAACCGACCCATTATTGAATTTTGGGCTGGCTTTGGCAGGCGCCAACCAATATTGGCTTACGGGCACACTTTTGCCAGATGAGGAAGAAGATGGGTTACTGACAGCCTATGAAATAGCTCAATTAGACTTGAGCGGCCTGAAATTGGCGACACTGAGCGCCTGCGAAACGGCACTTGGCCAGCCAACCGGTGGAGAGGGTACTTTGGGACTTGTGCGTGGGCTGCGCATAGCCGGTGTACCGAGGGTACTGGCAAGCCTGTGGCCGGTTCCTGCCAAAGCCACCCAGGAGCTGATGCTTGCCTTTTACAAGCAATGGGGGCTGGAGCCTAATCCTGCCAAGGCACTGCGGCAGGCGCAACTTGCCCTGTTGACCAAAGGCTATCCGCCGTTTTATTGGGCGGGCTGGGTGCTGGTGGAGTAAAATTTTATTTAAAGGTGAGTAGAGGATGCTGTGCCATAAGGAACTGAGCCAGAAAGTCCTTTATGCGTTCGTTTCTTGCTTTTATTATGCTTATTTTATGTTGTCATAGTTCCTTTGCTCAAACACCAAAGGAAAAATTCAAGCAGAAGGTTAACAGGGTGCTGAATAAGTTTAAAGAAGAGTTTATTCCTGATTTTAGCCAAACAAATCAGCCTTCTGCCTCTGATCCAGGTTCTGACTCAGAAACGGCACGAAATCCCGACAAGGGGAAACGAAAAGGGGGTATTATCAAAACTTCTGATTTGGTTCAATTACCAATGACGGCTCCTAAAACGGGATATTCCAGGATTAAATTAGCTGGCAACCTCTATATTGATATTAAAGGAAAATATCCGGAAGGATTCAAACCCGGTTGGCGCTTCATGGATAAAATGGAGGAGTTGAGTTTCGCCGTTGATGATTATGTAGCACCAAATTCTGTGCAAGGAAGAAATTCAATGCGGGTGGGAATTACCGATTATAAAGGCAAGGCAATTGTTCAATACAGCGCTTTCATTGGCTGTGATTGTATGGCAGAAATTGATATAAAAGACAGTGCCGCTGTGATTGGAGAAGCAAAGCAAACTTTTAGATTAATAAACTTGCTAAGTTCAAGTAATAAGTGCAACGGGGAGTTCTCCCTTTCTG
>CANHEC010000092.1 GCA_947459455.1 Chitinophagaceae bacterium | reverse complement strand
TGCCCAGCCACAGCAATAGTGCTGTTCCAAAAACTATTCGGTTCATCATGCTTGTTTTCAAAATGGTCTTATCTCATTTCAATACCGGGCGAAACTTGCCAACGATGGCCAGCCCTATTTGCCGGCCCTGCGTCACACCAGTTTCGATGGCATCTCTAAAATGTATACCGCCGTACAACCGCGAAATCGATGCTTCTTCTGCAGCGTGCCTGAATGATTGAAAGCGACGCACCGGCAATCCAAACTCTACTTCTGTATCATCGGAAAAAGCAAACGGATGGCCAAACAAACTGGTCAGTACTTCGGCTACTGCGCTACTGGCTACACTGTGGCCGGAGGTGTATTCGGGAAAAGGCGGTGTTTGCAACAAAGGGCGCCAGTTCACATCTACCAGTCGGCGGATCACCGTTTCGGGCCGCACCCGGTTGGTACTATACTTTTCGTGCCAGCAGGCGATAAAAGCATCGTGCAGTGTGGCAGCCACCCACCAGTGCGCCATCACTGTTTTGGCCAGGTCGGTATTGCGCTCCAGGCAAGCAATGCCGGTGATGCCCATCCAATGTCCGCCGGGCGAAATCTTTTTCAACCCAAACTCCATGTGGCCTATTTGCTGCACGGCAAATGGGTTGCAATCCCAAAACATGGCAATATCCTGCTGCGCCGTGCTGAGGCGGGTACAGGTATCATACACTTCTTTTACCAGGCGCATAAAGGCACTATTGGCGCTGGTATCGTACGGTGCTGGCGGGGCAGCCCTTATCACCAGCACATTGGGCAATAGCAATGGTCTTATGGTGCGCCATTGTGGCTCTACCGGCGCTAAAAAGCCGGGTGGCGTTGGTTGCCAGTAAGCATCGCCTTCTACCGGCGTATAGCGGCGCAGCCCGCTTAGCTGCCTGAAGCCATCGGTAGCAGCAAAGCGCACCACATGCGCCACTGCACTATCGGCCGCCACATAGTTAGCTTGCGTAGCCGGCCCCCACATTTGCAGCAGCGAGTCGATGACCGGTCGCAGCCGGTAGCCGCTTGGCAGCAGCCGCTCACCCGACCGCAGCATCGCAAACGCCACCGCCTGATGATCGACCGGCGCCGACAGCTTGGGCTGGTAAGGCGTATACCCGTTGATGGCCGCAAAGCGCTGATCGCCGGCCTGCAGTACTTCAGCGGCACTCAGCGTGACGTACGCATAGTAGCGGGCCGCTGCTACCGGCGAGGTCACGTCTTCCACCATCACATCGGTCACCCGCTTCAGCATCTGTACATATAGTCTGGTGGTGGTATGCTGTTTGGCCATGGCACTGCTACCTGCCGCCAGCAGCATTCCCAGCAGCAGTGCATGCAGCCGGCAGCGCCTTGTATTTCTCCTGATCATTTTTTGCATAGCCATTCAATACTCGAATACCTGCGGCAGCCCATTGTTAATAGCGGCTACCAACAGGCGCTTGCCTTTTACATTCATCATTTCAAACTGACGCACACAACCGCTGATAGACAGGCCGGCAGCCATGGGCGTAGCAGCCGCAAATACACCTTTGCCCTGCCCCAGCAATAAGGTACCAAAGCTGGCATCAATTTTTCCGAGTTTAATGCGGGCATGCTCCACATTACCGCCCAGCAATACATCGGTCACACCATCGCCATTAAAATCGGCCACGGCCGCCGCATACATGGGCGCCACCTGTGCTTCGGCTGGCAGCGGCACCCAACTGAAGCGGCCGTTGTCATTTCTCCACCAGCCGGTTTGCAAAGTGGTAGCCGTGAGTCGCGTTGCTTTTTGCTGTTGAGCAGCTGATAGCACATCGGTTATCTGAGCTTCACTGTAAGCATCGTAGGTAGGAAAGCGCTGCCGCAAGCTCACAATCTGATCGGTCATCTCATCGCGGCTGGCCATGGGATAGTTTTTTCCCTGAATAGGATAGCAAAGCAAGGGATCCACGCTTCCATTGTCATCAAAATCGGCGTAGTACAATTCAATGGGTAAAGAATCGTTGGGCTGCAGTTGCGAATTCATGCCCCAATTCAGGCTGAGTACATCTTTATCGCCATCGCCATCCATATCGGCGGGTAGTACTTTATTCCACCAGCCGGTCAGGCGCTGGTCAAAGTAGCGATCCGACACTTCGAGCATACGCCCCTGCCGGTACTGAAACACCCGCAGGCTGCTCCATTCGGCAGCCACCAGTATTTCATTTTGCCCGTCGGCATCCAGATCGGCCACCTGCAGGTGGCATACCAGCCCTGCCATCCAGCGCTGCTGCACGCTGAACTGGCCTTTGCCATTATTTAGCAACACCACACTGCTATCGGCCTGCGGATAATGCCAGGGATGCACCCGGGCACCCAGCACAATGTCGGGCGCTCCATCATTGTTCAAATCGGTCACGAGCAGGCTACCTACGCTCACACTCAGTGCAGGCAAAGCGCCGGCATCCCGCACCAGGCGGCCATTTACATTTTTGTACAGCCGTGGTGCATACAAGCTATCGCCGGCAGGAAAAGAAAAACCACCACTGCCTGCCAGCAGGTCGGCATCGCCGTCGCCATCGGCATCAAAAAATCGGGCATCTACATCTTCAAATGCTGCATCGGCCTGTAAGGCAGGCTGCTGCGTGGCGGCCCAACGGCCCTGCACCATGGTGAGCAATGCAGCGGGCTGATTGGCAGCACCACCTATGAACAGCTCAGGCTGTCCATCACCATTTATATCGGCACTGGCCATGGCTGGTCCGCGGTAGGATATCATAGACGGCATGAGTGGCTGTATCTTAAAATCGTTGTTGGCAGGCTCCTGGTGCCTGAAATCGACACCCATGCCAGCACTGCGAAACACCGGCTTGCTACGCACCGCTGCGGGTGCCTGTCTGTTGGGTGCATAGCCAATACTCAGCACCGGTTGCTGCAGGTTTGCTTTCGCTTGCTGCCATTGGCCATCGGGCCAGCGCACCAGTACCGAATCGATAGCGGCGGAAGTGCCCAAACCAAAATGCAGCGCCCCCAGCATGCTCGATTGAAAACCACGTACGGGGTACAGTTCCTGCATTTGCAGCTGGCCGCGGCTGTACACCCACACCTGACTGCCAATGGCCGAAGCGTTTTTACCCGGCATGCTCAGTTTTACCTGCAGAAAGCGCTTGCCACCTGCCTGCTCCACACATTGGTTGCGCAGCACGGTAGCGGTATCGTTCATATTGTTGATCACGATGTCCAGATCGCCGTCGTTGTCAAAATCGGCGTAAGCGGCACCATGCGAAAGACCCGCCTTATCGAAGCCCCATTGTGCCGAGCGGTCTTTAAAATGCAGTCCATCGGTGTTTTCAAAAAAGTAGTTCGTCAGTGGCGTGGTCTTAATGCCTTGCAGCATCCGAAACATCCGACTATCGGTTTCGCCTTTCAGGTGTTTCAGTCTTTCGTCGGCATAAAATTTCATGAAGTCGCGGTTGATCATGTCGCGACCATAGCCATTGGTCACCAGCAGGTCTTTGCGGCCATCGTTGGTAAAATCGGCCAGCAGGGCCGACCAGCTCCAGTCGGTGGCAGCCACGCCACTCAACTGGCCCACTTCGCTAAATGTATTGTTGCCGTTATTCAGGTGCAGCATATTGCGCATCAGCTGGTGATGAAAACCATTGCGCAAAGTGCTGTAATAGGTTTCGTAGTTATCAGGAGCATACAGCAGTTTCTGCCGTTTGTTGTCGGCCGGCAGCATGTCCAGCGTATACACATCGGGCCAGCCATCGTTGTTGATGTCGGCTATATCGCTGCCCATACTAAAATTGCTGATATGGCCCATTTGCTGCTTCAGCCTTTCGCTAAAGCTGCCATCGCGGTTATTGATATACAAATAATCTTCTTCCACATAATCGTTGCTCACATAGATATCGGGCCAGCCGTCGGCATTTACATCGCTGATGGCCAGGCCCAGGCCATAGCCCAGCGGATTGGAAATGATGCCCGCCAGCCTGGATACATCGGTAAACTTGCCATTGTCGTTGCGATACAGCCGATCACCGGCATCGGGGTCTACCATTTTTTTTACAAAAGCTGCATCAAAATTTCGAAGGTTCTTGATGTTGTGGTTCAGCACATACAAGTCGAGATCGCCATCCCGATCGTAGTCGAAAAAAGCCGCTTGCGTGGTATAGCCTTCGTCGGCTATGCCGTAGGCAGCTGCCTGCTCGCTAAAGCTGCCATCGCCATTGTTGATGAAGAGCTGATTGCGCCGGACAGCAGGCTCAAAATCGCCGCTGTAGCATTGGTAAATATCGGGCCAGCCATCGGCATTCACGTCGGCAATGCTGACGCCGGTTTTCCAGCCGGGTCTGCCCGCTACACCAGCGGCTTTGGTCACGTCTTCAAACTGAAAATTGCCCCGATTGAGGTAGAGTTTATTGGGCTGCAAATTGCTGCTGAGGTAAATATCCATCAGCCCATCGCGGTTGAAATCGGCTACGCCCACGCCACCGCCATTGTAAAAATATTCGTAGGTAATGATGTTGAGTTGCGGTGTTTCGGGCAGGCGGTTATTCAAAAACACACCGCTTTGCGCAGGCGGCACTGTTTGAAACAAGGGCTGCGCATTCAGCGATAGGCAACCAGTAACAGTGGCCAGCATCCCCACTACTATGCGCCCCAATTTTCTACCACGCATCGTGCTCACTACTTGGGTTAAAAAAAACATGTCAGGTAGCAAAATACTACCTGACATGTATAAAGCTAGCTGTTGGCAGTTTTATACGGTCAACAGTAGCATGGTTTTAGTTCGAATCCCACCATACGCGGGTCGTCCAGTTGTTGGCACCCTGGCGAGTAATAGCAGCCTGCAGGTTGGTACCATTCAGGCCCAGCTCGCTGGCAGGGTACTGAAAGCGACGCGGAATAACACCATTGGTGTAGTTGCCCGCGAAGTTGACAGGCGTGAGCTGCGGGTGACCCGAACGACGCCAGTTGGCATGCGGCTCGTAGCCATCCAGCAGCGAGGTCACGTAGTACTGCTCATTGATAACCCGCAGACGCTCGGCCTGGGTAGCAGGCCACATCAGGCCAGTCACGTAAGTGTTGATAGCCGCATCATCAAACAGCGCAGCCGACGGACTGTACAGGCGCAGCTGGTTGATAGAGGAGCGAACACCATCGCGGAAGTACTGCTCGGCAGTGCCGGCGGTGATCCAGCCACGTTCGCGGGCCTCGGCCAGCAGCAGCAGGGTTTGGCCATGGCTTACCAGGATGTTTGGATCATCGGGATCGGCAAAGCTGGAACGCAGCTGCGAGAAAGTAGCCAGGCCGCTGAAGCCATTGGGGTTGGTGCCATTGGGCAGGCCCTTCTGGATGGCGAGGTCATCGTTTTCGGTACCAATGTTGGGCGAAGAACTGGGGCCGGTACGTACTACGCTCAGGATACGCAGGCGGGGATCGTTCATGTTGCGCAGCCAGTCGATAAACGTCTTCGAGAATTTGAAGTTGTCGTTCGACAGCTCGTTACGACCACCAGCAAAGTAACCGAGTACTACACTGTTGGGGTTGGCAAATGCACCCGGCAGGTGACGAATGCGGAACGACTCATTGGCATCGGCTACGACGCCACCAGCCAGTGCCCGCTGTACGCCAGCCTGTGCAGCCGCTGCATCTTTCTTGCTCATGCGCATAGCCACCCGCAGCATCAGGCTATAGGCAGCCTTGCGCCACAGGGTTACGTTGCCGTTGTAGCTGCTCACATCGCCCCTGAAAGGACGCGTAGCATCAAACGCCTTGGCAGCAGCATCCAGCTCGTTGATGAGGTCGGCCAGAATGGTGCGCTGCTCATCGTACTTGGGCGCAAATACACCGCTTACAAAGCCTTTGCCGGCTTCGCTGTACGGAATATCGCCATAGCTATCGGTGAGGCGCAGGAATGCAAAAGCCTTCAGAATACGGGCGGCACTGTTGTAGTTTACGTCAGCAGCCACGCCTTTGGTTTTCTCCACCAGGTTGGTCAGGTTCTTGATGGCATCGCCGTAGTAGGCATCCCACAGGGCCGAGTTGTAACCTTCGTTAAACTCGTACTTATCGCCCTGCGCCCAAGACAGCGAAGCGAACTGCTGCACAAACTGTGTATTGTAGATCAGGTTGGTACGCCAGGCCTCGTACTCGCCACCAGAGGTAGCCAGGGTAGCCTGCGTAAACAGGATGTCTGTCGCCAGATCAGGAAGGGTCGTCGGATTTACGTTCACTTTCTCGAAATCCTTGGTACATCCTACCAAACCGGTTGTTGCGATCAGTACACCAAAAAATATTTTATTGTACTTCATAATTCTTCAATTGAGTTGGTTAGGCAGATTAGAACTTCAGATTGAGGTTGACACCCACTGACCGCACGGGCGGTACGCCATACCATTCCAGGCCCTGGCCATTGCCAGAGTTGTAGGTCGATTCAGGATCGATATTGGGCGTATGCTTGTGCAGGATCAGCAGGTTGCGACCCACCAGCGAAATAGAAGCGCCGCGGAACGGAGTCTTCTTCAGTACGTCGTCGCCGATGTTGTAAGAGAAGATAATCTGACGCAGTTTGATGAAATCAGACTTGTAGATGAACTCTCTTGAGATGTTCAAACCTACCCGCTGCCAGTAGTCCTGGGCAGCTACCCGCACGGTGTTGGGGCGGCCGGTTACTTCGTCTATGCCTTCGGCTACGATACCACCATCGCGGCCAGCCACTGTTTGCTGGTGCAAACCGCGGAAAGTAGCGAAGTCGTTGGTACCCGAGTACATGTAGCCACCAAAGCGACCATCAATCAGGAATTCAAAGTTGAAGCGACCGAAGCGGAAGGCGTTGTTCAAACCCATGGTGTAGGGCGAAACACCGGTACCAACAGTCACCTGATTGCCACGTTGAGGGAAGCCATCACGCAGCAGGATCTCGCCATTGGCATTGCGCTTGTAGTCGATAGCTACTACCTGACCAAAAGGCATACCTACGCGATGATCAACAAAGGCAGTGAGTGAACGAGCCTGTGCAATACGAGAGCTGGTCAGCTGATCAGATATCCTGTCAACAGTGCCCTTGTTGTAGCCCAGGTTGTAGCTCACATCCCAGCTAAACTTCTTGCCACGGATGGGCGAGTAGTTCAACAACAGTTCCACACCACGGTTGGTGATCTCACCCACGTTGATGAGTACGCTACCGAAACCAGAGGTCTGCGAAATCTGGCTGCTGATGATATCGTTGGTGGTCTTACGGTTGTACACGGTGAAATCAACACCCAGGCGGTTGTTGAACATCCGGGTTTCGAAACCAAATTCGTAAGAGGTTACAGTGTACGGCACCAGGTTGCGGTTCGGGATGGTGTTGGTAGCAATGTTGCCCACCGGTACACCACCAAAAGTATTCGCATTCAGGCCGTACTGCAGCGTCAGGCCGTAGGGAGAACGGTCGCCACCCACTTTGGCCCAAGAGGCACGCACCTTGGCAAAATTGAAGATCTCAGGCAGTTTCACTGCTTCGCTCAAGATAAAGCTACCAGCTACCGAAGGATACAGGATCGACCAGTTTTCGGGTGCCAGCGTGCTATACCAGTCGTTACGTGCGGTTACGGTCAGGTACAGGAAGCGGTTATACGAAAGTTCAGCCGAACCGAATACAGAGTTGATGCGCTTTTCGGCGTAGTTGTAGTAAGTATTCTTTTGCTGCAGGTTGTTGATGTTGTAAAAACCAGGCGCAAAGAAGTTGTTACCGTTGTAGCCCTGCACTTCGTCTAT
>CANHEC010000091.1 GCA_947459455.1 Chitinophagaceae bacterium | reverse complement strand
TTCCTTTTCGTTGACAACACAAATTTCAGCCATGCTTTTTGATTGGGAAAGCCTGGCTGGTCTGATTAACCGTGATTTAACAGCGGTCAGCCAAATCTTGCGCAAGGCTTAACGAAACGGTGATACAGGCATGACATTACTTGCCGAAAAAGCCCTGGATCAGATCGCCAAGGCCACCGCCACTGCCCTGTTTATCGCCTCCCTTTACCTGGTTGATGAGGTTGTTGAGATCGAAGCCGCCGCCGCCACCCTGGCCACCCTGACCGTTAAACTGATTGATGAGGCCCCCAATATCGAGACCGCCCTGACCGCCTGGCTGGCCACCACCGGTGAGGCTACCAATCAGGCTGTTCAGATCGAAGCCGCTGTCTTCCGGCGCCTGGCTATTGGTTCGCTTCACCAGCGTATTCATAATCATGGGCAACAGCGAGCTGGCTACGCCGGCAGCTGCTCCTTTGTCGATGCCGAGCTTGCTGGTGATGCTATCTAAAAAAGAGCCCTGCGCCTGCTGCGCCAGCGGGTTGCTCATTACATCTCCATCGCCCTGCTGAAACATGGCCAGCACATCTTGCACATTGCCATTGGCCAATGCCTGCTGCAGCGTTCCTGCTACGGCCATACCGGCTTCGCCCATCACGGCATTGTTGTGTTCGTTCGGGATGGCGGGGTTGTTTACCACTTCGTTTTCGCCAAAGTCCTTTACCAGTTGCAATAGGTTGTCAAGCATCAGCATCGTTGTTTTAGGGGAACGTCAGATAATGGGACAAGATAGCAGCTTTGGCCGGGTCGTCAAGGTTGCTTTATTGAAAAGCCCGGGTTACTCCCATTCGCCTTTGCCCTGGCGGATGACAACCGGCTCCTCGCCGGTCAGGTCTACCACGGTCGAGGGTACTATTTCGCCCATGCCGCCATCTACCAGCATATCTACCTGCCGGTCAAAATTTTCGAAGATCACATCCGGATCAGCCAGGTCTTCGGGCATTTGGGCCGGCACCGAGGCACTTAAAATGGGGTGGCCCAATGCTTCGGCGATGGCCCTGGCAATGGCATTGTCGGGCACCCGCAGGCCAATGGTAGCCTTCTTGCTCTGCATCACTTTGGGCACTTCGCGGCTGGCAGGCAAAATGAATGTAAACGGGCCCGGTAAATGCTGCTTTAGCAGTCGAAACACAGGCGTATCAAGCTGTCGGGCATACTGGCTCAGGTCTTTCAGGTCGTGGCAAACAAAACTGAGCAGCGCTTTGGCCGGGTCGCTCTGCTTAATACGGGCAATGCGCTGCAGTCCTTCGCGGCTGTGCATGCTACAGCCAATGGCATACACGGTATCGGTTGGGTAAATGATGACCCCATCCTTCAGCAGGCAGTCTACCACCTGCTTGATGAGGCGGGGCTGCGGATCGACCGGGTGTATACGCAGGTGCAGTGCCATGGGCTGAAAGTTAGTGCAAAAGGCTCACAACCATTCGTTTAACACGCCCGAGAGCCGTACAACCATCTGTCCCGCTGCTTAACAATTTGTTCATCTTACCTTTGCCGGCATCAACAAAATGTATAGCTGGCTATGCAGTTGTCGCCTGTAGAGGTGGTCAATACCATTTCACCTGAAGACTTCAAACAACACTACTACCACCCCATGCGGCCGGTGGTGATACGCGACCTGGCAAGGCAATGGCCTGCCTACGAAAAGTGGACTTGGTCTTATTTCAAACAACGGGTGGGGCAGCAGCGGGTAGCGCTGTACAACAATGTAAAAAGCGACGCCTACACACCCATTAATACAGCCGATGATTACAAAACCTTTGGCGAATACATCGATATGATCAGCCAGGGGCCTGCCGGCTGGCGCATTTTTCTGTTCAATATTTTTGAGCACGCCCCCGAGCTGGTAAAAGACTTTACCTGGCCCGATCATCTCATGAAGGGGTTTGTGAAAAAGTACCCCATGCTTTTTACCGGTGGTGCCAGCAGCATCACCCACATGCATTTCGATATCGACCTGAGCCACATTTTGCATACACAGTTTGCCGGCCGCAAGCGGGTGCTGCTGTTTCCGCACGAAGAGCAGCACAAGCTGTACCGCAAGCCGTTTGAAGTGCTGAGCATGGCCGACTTCAGCAACTACTACGATCCCACCCGAAGCAAGCTGGACTTTGACAAGTTTCCGGCTGTGCGGCAGGCCCGCGGCTACGAGGTGGTGCTGGAGCATGGCGATACGCTGTTTATGCCCGGCGGGTACTGGCACCACATGGAGTACCTCGATAGCGGATTTGCCATGAGCCTGCGGGCACTGCAGCCCTCGCTGAGCGGCAAGCTCAATGGCGTATGGAACCTGTTTGGAATGCGCACCATTGATACGCTCATGAAAAAAACAGCGCCCAAGCCCTGGTACGAATACAAAAAGGGCAAGATTATGCGGGCCGCTGCCCGTGAGCTAAGCGCCTGATAGCCAGCAGCGCAGCACCAGCGGCGCCACTTGTCAAAATTTTGGCCACGTGAAGCAGAAGCCTGTAAATTAGGCCTGCGTGAGTCGCTATTTCACCTACAAAACCAACCTGTGTTGGCTGGCCTGCCTGGCCGCCAGCCTGCTGGCTATGCGCACCGGCCTGGCACAAGACAGTGCCCGGCAGCCCGTGGCCGATACCAGCACCTACCTGCAAAGCTACTGGCACCACGGCTGGAGCATGATGAAGAGCCCGCTACACTACAACGGCGATCAATGGATTACTGCCGGTGGCTCGCTGGCCTTTGTAGGCAGTATGATAGCCCTGGATGAACCACTGAACATACCTATGCTACGCTGGAATGGCACCGGTGCCGAACGGTTTGGCAAAGCAGGCGACCTGGCCGGCGGGCTGTATGTGCAAGCAGGCATTACGGGCGGTGCCCTGCTGTATGGCAGCTTGGCCAGGCGCCCCGCCTGGGTCAATTTTGGCCTCGATAATCTGCAGGCACAGGTGTTTACGGGCGGTGTCACCTTCCTGTTCAAGCATGTGTTTCACCGGGCCCGGCCCGAAACGGGTGCCGATGCCTTTACCTGGTACGGTCCGTTTCAGCAGTTCAAAAACACCAGTTTTTTTAGCGGTCATACCTCGCTGGCATTCAGTACTGCCAACATGATCTTTTTGCACAGCAAAAAGAAATGGTGGGTAGGCGTGCTCAGCTTTGGCGGCGCCACCGCGGTGGGCCTCAGCCGCATGCAGCAACAAAAGCACTGGGCCAGCGACGTAGTGATGGGCGCCATCATGGGTACTGCCATCAGCACCTACGTGTACCGGCAGCAGGAAAAGCGCCGGACAGCCCGCAAGCAGCTGAAGCAAGTATTGTAAATGCTTACCCCCCGCGATACCTGCTATCGGTGCAGAAGCGGCCATGCCAGCAGCCAGCTTCCATTTTTCGAAAACCGGAAATAAAGCAGCTCCAACCGGAGCTTAACCTGCCTTTGCAACCTGTTGGGCAGTTGGGCTGTTACCTTTGACAGTCTATTTTTTAACCCGCGTTTTTGGCAAACCAGCGAAATTTGACCTCATTATGATACAAACAGGCAATCCCGTCATCAGCATTTATACCGAAATGACGCCCAACCCCGAGACCATGAAGTTTGTGGCCAACAAACTGCTGTACCCGGGCAAGAGCATCGATTTTCCCGATGAAGCCAGTGCAGGCCCCTCGCCGCTGGCCAAGGAGCTGTTCACTTTTCCATTCATCAAAAGCGTATTCATTGCCAGCAATTTTGTAACGCTCACCAAAACGGCGGACACCGACGATTGGATGGACGTGATACCCACTGTGAAGCAGTTTTTGAAAGAATACCTGGAAAACGGTGGTGTGGTGGTAAATGAAGAAGAGCTGGCAGCTACCCGCCAGCAAAAGGTGGCCAGCAATACAGTGGCCGCCGATGATGATGATGTGGTAAAGCGCATCAAAGAACTGCTGGAGAACTACGTAAAGCCTGCCGTGGAAATGGATGGCGGCGCTATCCAGTTTAAAAGCTATCAGGATGGCGTGGTAAACCTGGCACTGCAAGGCAGCTGTAGCGGCTGCCCCAGCAGCATGATTACGCTGAAGGCCGGCATAGAGGGCATGATGAAACGCATGATACCCGAAGTGCAGGAAGTAGTAGCCGACGCCGAATAAGGTCGTTTCGATTAACGACGTTTCAAATAAGAGCGTCCGGCAGGCAACAGGCCAGCCGGACGCTTTACTTTTACAACATGGATTTCATTTCACAGCTTTTGCAGGTAGACACTACCAGCGCCAGCTACCGAATCGGCTACCAAATTGGTTCATGGCTGCCCTTTGCGTTTTTGCTGGTGCTCACGGTTTTTGTAGTGACCATTGTGCTGCGACGCCGTCGGCGCCACGAGTCGGATGACACTGCACCGCTACCGTAAAAAATTCAACCCGACATGGCATACAGCATACCAGCCGGCACCCGCATTGGGCATGTACACCTCAAAGTAGCCAACCTGCAACGTTCGCTCGACTTTTACTGCGGGCTCCTTGGCTTCAGCATTATGCAGCGCTACGGCACACAGGCAGCTTTTATTTCAGCTGGCGGCTACCACCACCACATTGGCCTCAATACCTGGTACAGCCAGGGCGCCGCACCGGCACCCAAAAACAGCGCCGGTCTTTTTCACACCGCCATCCTGTACCCGCAGCGGGCCAATTTGGCTACTGCTGTGCAGCGCCTGCTGGCGGCGGGCTACCCGCTTACCGGTGCCGCCGATCATGGCGTCAGCGAAGCCATTTACCTGGATGACCCCGATGGCAATGGCGTAGAACTGTACTGGGACAAGCCTGCCGATGAGTGGCCTGCTAACGACCAGGGCGAACTGGAGATGTACACCCGTGCGTTGGATTTGCAAGCCTTGCTGGCACTGGCTACTAATACCAGTGCCGACTGATCGGCGGCTTCCCGTTAGTAAAAGAATTGCTCTTTTACGATTTTGCCATCGGCTACATGGTACACGGCTATCTCATCCATTTGCATGCGGGGCGCTCCTTTAAAGGTCACATCCATGCCCATCACCACGGCAAAATGATTGCCCGATACAATGGGAGGATTGCTAAAGCCGCCATGCATCGTTTCTACGCTTTCATTCATTTCTACACCTTTGGCTTTGATGGCTGCAATGCCTTCGGCTGAATGCATGCCCGGCTGATTGCCCGGTTCGATGCTGACGCAATTTTCAGCGTACAGTTCGTCCTGAATGGCCTCCCACTGGCCGGTTTGGGCCAGTTCATGAAATCGGTTGGCTACTTCTTGTGTTGTCATGTGTAGTGGTGTTTTTGAGGGAAAATGAGGAAATAGAAAAGGGAATGCTGAAAATAAAAAAACGGCCTGCGGTCTGCAAGCCGTTCATCATTTGATCACCAAATGATCATAGTAATTCAGCCTCGCTGGTAATGCTGGTGTTGAACAGCTTCGAAATAGGGCAATTGGCTTCGGCATCTTTTACAGCAGCTGCAAACTGCTCTTCGGTAGCGCCGGGCACTTTTCCTTTTACTACCAGGTGGCTGTTGGTGATGGCACCATTATCGAGCGTAATAGTACAAGTGGTTTCCAGGCTTTCTGGCGTCAGGTTCATGCCACCCAGCACAAAGCTGAGCTTCATGGTAAAGCAACCGGCATGCGCCGCTGCCACCAGCTCTTCGGGGTTGGTGCCAATGCCGTCGGCAAAGCGGCTATTGAAGGAATATTGCGTTTGCTGCAGTACAGTGCTTTGCGTGGTCAGGTGGCCGTGGCCCTCTTTGCCCGATCCGTTCCATACAGCGGTGGCGTTGCGTTTCATAGTGGTAAGTGTTTTTGGTAATGTGGAGATGAAAGGTAGCAAAATCGCCCCTTGCGACGGTGAAGTTCATCATTTGTTTACAGTGGTCAACCCATGCCGCCAGCCTCTCACCAGCAGCGGATTAAAATTCCATTTCGGCAGTATGAGGCAGGCGTTTTATCGCTTCAGCAGTTTGAAGGCAATGTCGCGGCCCTGCCCTTGCATCATGGCCAGGTTGATCCAGAAAAACGCAAACTGTTCCAGCAGGGTAAACTTATCGTTGCCCCCGATGCTGTAGCACTCAGCAAAGCCGGCATCTTTCGCCAATTGCACCGCTGCAGCCTGACCCGTCTTGCTATCGCCAGCTACAAACATGTCGATGGCGGTGGTGCCGTACAGCGTATTCACCATGTTGTTGTAGCCGGTGCTGTTGAAACACTTGACCACATCGCGGGTGGCGGTGTGGGCCAGTATGGCTTCGCTGGTATTGGCAAAGCCCTGTGGGCCACGGCCCATTACCACGTTCATGGCATCCATGATGATTTTGCCACTGGTATCGCCCAGCGACTGTGCAACCGCTGCCGCAGCAGTGGCAGGTGTGGCCAGCAGTACTACTTCTGCTTGCTGTACCGCATCGGCAATGCTGTGCACAGTAGTATTAGGATTACTTAGCAAGGCCTTGCCTATGAATTGCTCCACATCTTTTACGCCCAAAAAAATGCGGTGCCCCCTGTGCGCCCATTTGGTAGCCAGCGCACCGCCTACATTCCCTGTTCCAATAATTGCAATATTCATGTTACTTCCATTTTGTATTTCGTCGCCCACTCATCATCCGTTGTTCAAAAGTCGTGGCGCATGAAAGCGCCGATGTTGCTTGTAGCTGCCAGGTGCTTGCTGCCCGTTTGGTTTAAATCTACCATCCATCCGCCACTCCAGCTTCTATATTTGGCACCTAGTCGCAGCCGCTGCGTCAGGTTCCACCAGCGGGCAGCCGGCTGGTACACCGGAAACAACTCCACCTGCAGCAAAGCTTTCCAACGCTCGTTCAGCGCCGGCTGGTAGCGCCACAGGCCAAACAGATCGATACCACCCCGCTTTCGCACATCGGCCACCAGCCAACCAAAGAATAGCCAGTTGCCATGCTGCTTATTGTACTGCACACCCAGCTTGGATGTAAAGCCATTGCTGCCTAACGCCGCCACGGCCACGGTACCTACTCCACTTTTGAAATTATAACTCACCGCATTGGTCGAACCCCACAGTGGCTGATTGCTGTAATTGACCGATGCCCGATGGCGGCTGAAAAAAAGCCAGGGCGCAGGTTTCCCTGCATCATCTTTAAAATTTTTGAACCACATCAGATCTACGCCTGCCCGCCAGTGGCCTGCATACAGCTCCACCATTTGCGCTCCGCTTTGTTGTGCAGCCAGCAGCAGCATTATCAGCAAGCAGGTACACTGCAGCCATCGTCCATGCGCAGGTTCAGTCATGTTTGCCATTCCGATTACGCCAGTGCAGCTACCAACAATTCGGCAGCAGCAGCGCCACTATTTTGTTGCTGGCCGGTAATGAGGTTGCCATCTTGTATAGCATACGATGAAAACGGAGCAGCTACTTTGAACGTGGTGCCCGTTATTTTGCGAGCCTCAGTTTCGATGCGATATGGCTGTATTTGCATGCCTACGGCCTGGTCGGCAAACTCCTCTTCGGCATCGGCAAAGCCCGTCCATGATTTGCCAGTCACCAGCAGCTCGCCATTGCTCTTTTTGGCTTCCAGCAAAAGCGTAGTGCTATGGCACACAGCAGCGCTGGGCTTGCCGGATTCGTAAAATGCGGTGAACAGCTTTTCCAAATCATGATTGCCACGGAACGTATACATGGGCCCCTGGCCACCTACCAAAAAGATGGCAGCATAATCGGCCGGATTCACGTCCGTCAGTTTTTTCGTATTGGCCAGCATATCATTGAACCACTGCTGTTGCAGGTAGCCCAGCGATATCACATCGTGGGCGCTATAGCCACTGGCATCGGTGGGGTTGCTGTAGCTATCCATTTGCAGGGCGCCGCC
>CANHEC010000090.1 GCA_947459455.1 Chitinophagaceae bacterium | reverse complement strand
AGAGGATTATCAAATTATCATCCTTACCCACGAAAAAGGATTTTACAACGAGTTGAAAAGGAAAATTCATGATAACATCGGCAAATGGCAATTGATGGTTTTTGAGCCAACTCCAATTCACGAGAATCCGAAAATTAGGTACGACAGAAGTGATTTTCTAACAAAAGCAATTGACAACTATAAAAATGGTGATTATGAAGCCTGTGCTTTGTATTTACGCAAAGAGACTGAATCAATTCTAGGCAAATACACAGACCCCGAATTAAAATATATCTGGGCTAATACAAGTTGGACAAGCCTTGGTTCTATGATTGAAAAGGTTATTGATTCAACTGATGAATCAGCATTACTTAACGACCTTAGAAGATTGGTTTCAAGGAACGATATTACTGTCGAAGAAATCGAAGACTTGAAGAATGACCTTGATAGCAATGCTAAATATGACGCCAGCAAAGAAACTAAAATACGTAGAGGAGAACTCAAAACTTTTAGAAAACACTGGACTAACTTCCTTATAAAAGTAAAGAATGAAAAATCTCAATCGTTAGAGCTTTCCAAATTAGTATCACAAATTAAAATAATAAAAAATAGGTGTTTGAATCCAGGTGCACATTTCAATGAATCTCCGCTATTTAAGGAAGAAATTGAAGAAGCTATTGAAACAGTAATTGAAATAAAAAAATCGATAGCAAATCAGAACGTAAAACTCTACATAAAACGCTGCAATGAAGCAGGAATGAATATTTAAAATGCAATCAGTCGTACACTTTAGTAATATTAGAAATGAAATTATCTGGCAACTCAAAAAAGCTACCCGAGAAATCAAGGTGGCTATTGCATGGCTTACTGATGAAGATATAATTAGAACATTAACACAACGAGCAGAGTCAGGATTAAGCGTAATTGTTGTTATGAGCGAATCCAAAGAAAACTTTCGTAACATTTCTAAATGGAAAGACTTTCTAAGGCACAATGGTAAACTGCATATCGCAACACCAAAATTCTTGCATCACAAATTCTGCATCATTGACAATACAATAATATTAAATGGCTCTTATAACTGGACATATTTTGCTCAAAGAAATGAGGAGAATGTTATGATAATGCATTTAGAAACTGGGGTAGATGAAGATGATAGACTTTTGAAACAATTTGAAGCAAAACACAAATTCTTTTGCGACAAAGCATCGGAACCTATAACCGAAGTTTCTGACTTAAATAAATTCAGAGAGCAAGGTAAAGTTGCAGCTGTGATGTTGGCTCAACTTGATGAAGAAGAAATCAGACTTAGACAGGAATTGGAAGAAGATGTAAAGAGGTCATTTGATGAAGCTTTAAGTATTGGTATTCCTATTAGCACCCTGCTATTAGACCGAATGAAACTTGACGGAGGCGGTGTTGAGTTTATCAAACGAATCCTCCATGACGAAATGACTTCAGGAGATATGAAATCAGGGTTTAAGAAACTCGAAGAACCAATTCCTCACCGAGTCGACCTTTCTTTGGAGTATTTAGTGTCAAGACCTAAATATCAAAAATTGTTCAATGAGAAGGAAGTGGAATTTTGTGAAAAACTAATGGAGAAATATAATCTATAGAATTTTCGATGCAGATTTTGATACATAAAATGTGTCAGTAGTGCAAAATTGCTTGCTTTTTTTGCTGTATGTTCATGTTTGTCTTAACAATGTTCATCAAGTTTACTATATCATGAACGGCCGATTTCTTTGTCGTGCCTGCCAATTTTTGAAATACTCTCACTCATTCCCATCACCCCACCCCTCCGTACATTTAGCTGCACAAACCAAACCAACTCCTCTGTCTATGCGTGGTATTTGCGTAGCGCTGGCGGTGTGGGCCGTGGGTGGCGCTGCCATGGCCCAGCCATCTCCTGCTGCCGATACGGCCGACCGGTACCGGCCCCTCCTGCATTTTTCGCCCCGCCAGCATTGGATCAACGATCCGAATGGCATGGTCTATCACAAGGGCGTGTACCACCTGTTTTTTCAGCACTATCCGCAGGGCACCACCTGGGGCCCCATGCACTGGGGGCATGCCACCAGTACCAATCTGGTGCATTGGCAGGAGCAGTCCATCAAGCTGTTTCCCGATAGCCTGGGCTATATCTTTTCGGGCAGCGCCGTGGCCGATGTACACCATACCAGCGGCTTTGGCCAGCCGGGCGATACCCCGCTGGTGGCCATCTTTACCCACCACAACCCACTGACCGAAAAGCGGGGCCGCAACTTTCAGTACCAAAGCCTGGCCTATAGCCTGGATGATGGCGCCACCTGGCACAAGTACGTCGCCAATCCGGTACTGGCCGATAGCAACAGCTCCGACTTCAGAGACCCCAAAGTGTTTTGGTACGCCCCGCAGCGCAAGTGGATCATGACGCTGGCCACCAAAGACTGTATCAGCTTTTACTCCTCGCCCAATTTGCGGCAGTGGCAGTTTGAATCGGTATTTGGCAAAACGGCCGGCGCCCACGGCGGCGTGTGGGAGTGCCCCGACCTGGTAGAAATGGACCTGAACGGCCAGCAATACTGGGTGCTCATAGTCAACCTGAACCCCGGTGCGCCCAACGGCGGCAGCGGCACGCAGTACTTTGTGGGCCGGTTCGATGGGCACCAGTTTACGCCCCTGCACACCGATACGCGGTGGATGGACCACGGCCCCGACAACTATGCCGGCGTAACCTGGAGCAACACCGGCCGCCAGCGCCTGCTGATAGGCTGGATGAGCAATTGGGACTATGCCAACCAGGTACCCACCGGTAGCTGGCGCAATGCCATGACGGTAGCCCGCCAGCTATCGCTGCAGGTAGTGGGCAAAGAAGTATACCTGCGGTCGGTGCCGGTGCAGCAGCTGCAGCAGCAGTGGCAGTGGCAGGCCGCCGGCAAGGCCGGCACAAGGCCCCTGCCCGGCAGCAGGGCCTACACGCTGCGCTGGCAGTGGAGCACCGGCCAATCGGACAGTGTGGTGCTGCGCAATGCCGCTGGCGAGCAGGTGACCATTGGCTACGATGCTGCCAGCGGGCAGCTCTACCTTGATCGTACCAAAGCCGGCCGCTCCGATTTTCATCCATCCTTTGCCCGGCGGGCCACAGCCCCGCTGCTGCGCCGCCCCGCCAGGCTGGGTTTGCAGCTGATAGTAGATGCCTGCTCGCTGGAGCTGTTTGCCGATGATGGCCTCACCGTGCTCACCAGCCTTGTATTTCCTACCCAGCCGTATACGCAGCTGCTGCAGGCGCCGCCCGGCCTGCAGGTGGGGCTGCCGCAGAAACCTTAGTTGATTTTAAAATCGCTACCGCATCTTTGGCCAGCAACGATCAACCCGGAAAGCGAGGAATGCCCATGGAGTGGACACTGGTTTTTAAAACGGCGCTGTATACCGAAGCGGCTATTGTGAAAGGCAAACTGGAAGAACACCAGATACCTACCCAGGTGCTGAACAAGCAAGACAGCATGTACATGCTGACACTGCCGGGCCTGCACGAGGTGTATGTACCGCATCACCTGCAGGAGCTGGCCAAAAATGTGATCGATGAAAGCCTGCGCAATTAATGGCTTATTTGCACTGTAATGAATGATACCCGCCACCATGGCACTGAACAAAGAAGTATTTAAAACAAGGGCGCTCAGCGCTGTGGTGTTTGTAGCCATTATGCTGGCTGGCCTGCTGTGGAATCATTGGAGCCTGCTGCTGCTTTTCAGCATCATTCATTTTGGCTGCTGGTGGGAGTACCTGCGGCTGCAGGAAAAAATTCGCCGGTATCAGTATCACATTTATTTCAAAGTGGGGCTGATGAGCCTGGGCTACTGCGCTATGCTGATGATAGGCAGCCTGGCCGATACACAGGGCAAGTACGATGTGTTTTTGCAACTGTTTTTGCCCCTGCAGCTGGCCAGTATGGTGATGCTGGGCTGGGGTCTTTTTAAAAACAAACAGCCGCAGCCCCAGTTTAACAGCGCTATAGCAGCAGCGTTTGGCGGCCTGCCCTACATCAGCATCAGCTGGGGCCTCATGCTGCAGCTGGGCCTGCAAAGCGAGCAAGCCCTCGGCAGCCCCGGTGGCTGGCTCTACCCAGTATTGCTCATTGCAGCCATCTGGATCAATGATACCATGGCCTACATCGTGGGCTCTATGATTGGCAAAACACCGCTGAGCAAAATATCGCCCAAGAAAACCTGGGAAGGCACCATTGGCGGCGCCGTGCTGGCAGTGGCGGTCGTAACCGGGCTGGCAGTATGGCTGCTGCAGGCCAGCTGGTGGCAGGTGGCGGCCATTAGCGCTACGGCTGCGGTGGTGGGCACCCTGGGCGACCTGCTGGAAAGCCGGCTGAAACGCATGGCCGGCGTAAAAGACAGCGGGCAGATGATGCCGGGGCATGGCGGCTTTCTCGACCGCTTTGACAGCCTGCTGCTGGCCACACCCTGTGTGTGGCTGCTGCTAAAGGTCATGGCATAACTGTGCTGCACACGCCAGCCCGCATGCCACGTTCGGATGGAGCAAATGGGCCAACCGGGCGCCTAAACCGCTACTTTTGCGCCTTCCAATCATTGCACTCATCATGACTATTCACAAAGAAGGATACGCCAGCATCGCCATTGCCACCCTGCTGCTGGGCACGCTCAATGGCCTGTCGGTTTGGTTTCTCAGCCAGCAGTACCCCGTACTCTCGCTGGTCATCTTCATCATTACGTTTGGCCTGTGGCTGTTCATCATTTCATTTTTCAGGTTGCCCAGGCGGCAGCTCACCATCAGCGATAAGCAGATCATTTGCCCCGCCGATGGCAAAGTGGTGGTGATAGAAGAAACCGTGGACGAAGAATACTTCAAAGGCAAGCGCCTGCAGGTGAGCATTTTTATGAGCCCACTGAATGTGCACGTAAACCGCAATGCGGTGAGCGGCGAAGTGGTGTACAGCAAATACCACGCAGGCAAATACCTGGCGGCCTGGCACCCCAAAAGCAGCACCGAAAACGAACGCCACAGTGTGGTGTACCAGGTGGGCCACCACGAAATATTGGTAAAGCAAATAGCCGGCGCACTGGCACGCCGCATTGTAAACTACCTGACCGAGGGCATGCAGGTAAAGCAGGGCGATGAAATGGGCTTCATCAAATTTGGCAGCCGGGTAGACCTGCTGCTGCCGCTCAATGCCCGGGTAAAAGTGAAAATGGGCGAACACGTAAAAGGCGGCGTCACTGTATTGGCCGAGTGGTAATGAACTAACCTGGGCCGAAAAATAGAAATCCCCGCTTCCGGGTCAGGAGGCGGGGATTATTTTTTTAGTGCGCTATAGCCGGTCGGTTACTGCTACCAGCGATCATCATCGTTGAACAACGGCGTGACAGCCGGCACGTATTTGCTGGGCTCGCTCAGCTTTTCGGCTGGCAGGGGCTTGGCGGCTGGCATAGGCAGGGGCCCACTGGGCTGCCTGAACTTGCGGGGCGGCGCCTGGCGCTGTTCGGCCTTTTGCTGGCCCTGGCCTTGCTGTATTTTCTGCTCGGGTTTGCCGGTTCGGGCGGGCGGAGGCGTAGCCGGTGCTTTTTCCCTTTTCTCGGCAGGCGGTGCCTGGCGGGGTTTGGCGGGCTGCTGCTGGCGGGGCGCCTGCTTTTGCTGGCGGGGCTGCTGCTGTTGGCGGCCACTTGGCTGGCGGTCCTGCTCGTCGGTTTTGGCAGGCATCAAATGCGCATTGGCTGTAAACGGATGCTCGGCTACTACCGGCACCTGCTTGCCTATCAGCTTCTGAATGTCTTTGAGGTAGGCCCTTTCTTCGGCATCGCAAAACGAGTAGGCAATACCGCTGGCGCCTGCCCGGCCGGTACGACCAATGCGGTGTACATAGGTTTCGGGCACGTTGGGCAGGTCGTAGTTTACTACATAGCCCAGGTCGTCTATATCAATGCCGCGGGCAGCAATATCGGTAGCTACCAATACGCGGTTGTTGCCGCTCTTGAACAGCTGCAGGGCCTGCTGGCGGGCATTCTGACTTTTATTGCCATGAATGGCCTGTGCCTTTACGCCATTGCGCACCAGGTCGCGGGCTACGCGGTCGGCGCCATGCTTGGTGCGGGTAAACACCAGCACAGCATTCATATCAGGATGGGTATCCAGTATGTGCTGCAGCAGGGGGCGCTTGTCGGCCTTGCTTACAAAGTACACATGCTGCTGCACAGTATCGGCCGTGCTGCTCACCGGTGTTACTTCTACTTTAATGGGGTTGGTAAGGATGCTATTGGCCAGCGCCTGTATATCGGGCGGCATGGTAGCGCTGAAAAACAAGCTTTGGCGCTTGGCGGGCAGCTTGGCTATTACTTTTTTCACGTCGTGCACAAAGCCCATGTCCAGCATGCGGTCGGCTTCGTCCAGTACAAACACTTCCAGCTTGTCCAGGTGTACATAGCCCTGCTGCATCAAATCGAGCAGGCGGCCGGGTGTGGCTACCAGGATGTCGACACCCCGCTTCAGGGCATCTACCTGGGGCTGCTGGCCTACGCCACCAAAAATGACGGTATAGCGCAAAGGCAGTTCGCGGCCATAGGCCTGCAGGCTCTCTTCTATCTGAATGGCCAGTTCGCGGGTGGGCGTAAGAATGAGGGTACGGATAGGCCGGCGGCCCTGTGCAGCCACCGGGTGCTGGTGCAGGTATTGCAAAATGGGCAGCGAAAAAGCGGCGGTTTTGCCGGTACCGGTTTGGGCGCAGCCCAGCAGGTCGCGGCCCTGCAGCAGGTGCGGAATGGCCTGGGCCTGAATAGGTGTGGGGGTGTGGTAGCCCTCTTGTTGCAGGGCTTTCAGCAAGGGGGCTATCAGCCCCATTTGGTCAAATGTCATAACACAATGTTCGCTTGCCGGGCGGTATGCCATAGAGGCATCTGCCGACAATTACTTTTTTAAATGATTTAGAAAATGGTGTTGCTAATGATGAGCAGGGAACAGGCAGAAGAACCGGGCCGGCGGAGAAGGAGCGGCTAGTAAAATCCGGATCGATGCAGGGGTTCCAACAACACCTCAACAACAAATTGCCCGTGGGCAACTGGGTGCGAAGGTGCAGCTTTCGGGCCACATGGCCTATTTCCGGTCCTTTTCTTTGCCCGATTTAACGAAGCACTTGCCTGCACAAGCTGCTGTTGCCCCCTGTGGCCGCCTATCTTTGCTGCGCAAAACAGACAGGGTATGAAGCGTGGGATACTTGCATTATCGGTGCTGATGTTGAATGCAGCAGTGGCGGCTGCCCAATGCTCTATTTGTACCAAAACAGCCTCGCAAATGGGCCGCGAAAGTGCCGAGGGCCTCAATGGCGGCATTGTATACCTTATGATAGTGCCCTTTGCCGTAGCTGGCTACATTGGCTACCGCTGGTGGCGGCAGGAGCGGTCGAGTGCTGCGGGGCAGTAGTTGGCTGCTTACAAGCCCGGTTTCAATAGCGAATAACGATACTCATGGCCCAGGCGGCCATTTTTTGTGACGGCAAATCGGGCGATACAGTCCAGTTGAAAGCCGTTTTTCTCCAGCACCCGCATAGATGCCGGATTGAAATGAAACACCCCGCTTTGTAGTCGCACGATGCTGAAGTGCTCAAAAATGTACGGCACCATGGCAGCTACCGCAGCGGTGGCAATGCCCCGGCCCCAAAAGGGTTCGCCCAGCCAGTAGCCAAAGTCAGCGGTTTGATGATACACATCGGCCAGCGGATAAAAACCCACCACTCCGGCAAACTGGCGCTGGTACTCAATAGCCAGGTTGTGGGGTGGCTGCTGCTCATGGGCAGCCGCTATAAAGCTGGTAGCATGCTCCAGCTGGTAGGGGTGCGGAAAGTAGTCGCGTACATGGTCCCAAATGGCCTTGTT
>CANHEC010000089.1 GCA_947459455.1 Chitinophagaceae bacterium | reverse complement strand
GGTGAGCGGCCGGGAAGTAGCGTTTGCTGAAGTTCCAGATATCGATGATATCGCCATTGAGGATGAGCAACCGCGGCTGAATGCTGCGCAGATAGTGCAGCAGCTCGTGGGCGTGGCAACCGTAGGTACCCAGGTGTACGTCGCTGATGACGGCCACATCGAGGGAACGCTTTTGCATGTGAATTCGTTTATCAAAACTCTCCACCGCTTATTAACCCAAGGTTATACAGCTGTTAACCAATGCTTACTCAATTGTTAGCAAACGGTAAACATGTGGTCGTTATAACAATACTTTAGAGCAGCTGTGAAGCATTGTGACGATCGGTATAACTAAATTGTACGTGATAACGAAATTGCACAGCCAAAACCTCTCTTCACATGAAACACCTCATACTAATGGCAAGCCTGCTGTGGGCAGGCACAGCCCTGGCACAAGGCAGCTCACTACAGGTCACTGTCGAACGAACTGCGTTTAAGCCAGGTGATACGCTTCGCTTTACAGCAAAGCATGCTGAGTGGAAAGCGATGAAAAAGTCTGGCACTATGAATGTGTACATGGAAGATGTAGATCACCAGACGTATTGGCGCTTGCGGTATCCGGTGCTGGAAGGCGAGGCCTTGGGCGATTTGATACTACCGGCTTCAATGCCCGCCAACCACTATGCGCTGCACTTTAGCCTGCAGGATGATTTTTTTGCCGTATCGGGGCGGGTGACCAGCGACTACAAAGACAAAGCCATTAAAGTGACGGTGATGCTGGCTGACAAGCAATTGCTGAGCGAAAACATCAGCCTTGATCAAAACAAGGCCTTTGCCATGAAGAAGATGCTGTTTGCCGATCAGGCGAAATTCTTTTTTGCACCGGCCCGTGCCAACCGCACCAACGATTTGCTGGTGGAGCTACAAGTATCGCTGGACAGTAGCTTTCAGCCGATTGCTGACACCATGACGATGGTGACCATTGGCACGCCGACGGTGGCCACACCGCCGGCCGGTTATCGGTTTAATCCACTGCTATTTGGCGACAATGAAGAGGGCACGCTGAAGAGTGTAGAAGTGATAGCCCGGCGTAAAACCCCGGCAGAAAAGTTTGAAGAAGAGAGAGTGACTGGCATGTTTCGTTCGCCCGATGCGGTAAGCTTTGATGGCACCGAGAGCAATCAGTTCATTGGCTGGAGCAATATTCTGGACTGGCTGAAGGGTCGGGTAGCCGGCCTGAATGTGCAGCCCGCCGGCGATATGATCAACTACAATCTTATCTGGCAGGGTGGCCAAACCATTTTGTTTTTGAATGAAATGCAGGTGGACGCCCAAACCCTGACCATGGTGCCCATGGCCGATATTGCCTATGTAAAAGTGATGCGCCCGCCATTTTACGGCGCTTACCTGGGTGGCGCCGGCGGTGCGGTATGCGTGTACACCAAGGATGGCAGCAATGGCATTTTCAATGGCCCGCGCCACAGCTTTGTGGTAAATGGCTACACGCCTGAAACGTTTAAGCTGCCGATAAAAGGACGCTAGTCGTATTTCTTTCGGAACCAGCAATTTAGGCAGCCTGCGTACGCAGGCTGTTTTTGTTGTGGCAACATGTCGTCGCTGTTGTAGCTCGGCCGTCAAACATTACCTTTGGCGGCCCAAACCAGTAAAGGTTTTTAAAGATTATGAGCCAGCAATTGAGCGAACAGGAAATCATTCGTCGGGAGAAACTGGAAGCCCTCAAGGCGGCCGGTATTGAACCCTACCCGGCTGCATTGTACCCGGTGAATGCATATTCTACCGATATCAAAGACGGCTTCAGCGAGGAAAAGAAGGACGACTTTGCCAACGTATGTGTGGCTGGCCGTATCATGAGCATCAACGATAAGGGAAAAGTCTTCTTCATCAAGATCCAGGATAGCAAGGGCATTATACAGCTGTATGTGCGCCGCGATGACCTATACCCCGGCGAAGACAAGAACGAGTGGGAAGTACTGGTAAAGCGTGGCCTCGACCTCGGCGATTTCATCGGGGTAACCGGGTTCGTATTCGTAACCAAAACCGGCGAAACCAGTATTCATGCCCAAACGCTGACCCTGCTGGCCAAAAGCCTGAAGCCGCTGCCCGTAGTAAAGCGGGATGAGGAGGGCAACGTGTTTGACGAAGTAACCGACCCCGAATTCAAATACCGCCAGCGCTATGCCGACCTGGTAGTGAACCCCGATGTGAAAGAAGTATTTCTGAAACGCACCAAACTGGTGAATACCATTCGTGAGTTTCTGAATGAAAAGGGCGCTGTAGAAGTAGATACGCCCGTGCTGCAGGCCATTCCCGGTGGCGCCGCCGCCCGCCCTTTCAGCACGCATCACAATGCGCTGGATGTGCCTATGTACATGCGCATAGCCAATGAGCTGTACCTGAAGCGTCTGATTGTGGGTGGCTTCGATTGGGTGTACGAGTTCAGCCGCAACTTTCGCAATGAAGGCATGGACCGTACGCACAATCCGGAGTTTACCGTGCTGGAATGGTACACCGCTTACAAAGATTATTTCTGGATGATGGAGATGACCGAGCAGCTGTTCGAACGCATTGCACTGGCACTGCACGGCACTACCGAAGTGAAGCTGGGCGATAAAATCATTAACTATAAAGCACCGTTTAAGCGCATCAGCATTTTCGATGCCATTAAAGAGAACACGGGCATCGACATCAGCGGCATGGATGAAAGCCAGCTGCGGGATGTGTGCAAGCAGCTGAACATAGGCGTAGCCCCCAGCATGGGCAAGGGTAAGCTGATTGATGAAATATTCGGCGCTACCAGCGAGCATACTTTCATTCAACCTACGTTCATCATCGACTATCCGGTAGAGATGAGCCCGCTGACCAAAAAGCACCGCAGCAAGCCGGGCCTGGTGGAGCGTTTTGAGCTGATGGTAAATGGTAAGGAACTGGCCAATGCATACAGCGAGCTGAACGATCCCATCGATCAGCGGCAGCGCTTTGAAGACCAGGTAAAGCTGATGGAGCGTGGGGATGATGAAGCCATGTACATCGACTACGATTTTCTGCGGGCCCTCGAGTACGGTATGCCGCCCACATCAGGCATCGGTATCGGTATCGATCGCCTGTGCATGTTCATGATGAACCAGGTCAGCATCCAGGATGTGTTGTTCTTCCCGATGATGCGGCCTGAAAAATTTGAAGAATAAGTGGCGAAGTAGCTGCTGACCTAGTCAGAGGATTCGCCAGCCTGGCGAAAACGTGGTAGCTGCAGGCAAAACGAGTGACCACTTTCCGAATTGTATTGATATTGTACCTGGCCACCATGTAGGGTGGCCAGTTTTTTTACCAGCAATAAGCCCAGCCCCACGCCCGGCCTGCCGCTGCTGTGATGGCTGCGGTAAAATGCACTGAATAAATGCCGGGCCGCTTCTTCATCCATCGCTGGTCCGGGATTGGTCACTGTGAGTAGCACCTGGCTGGATGTGTAGCCCAGCGTTACCTGTACCTGTGTTGGCTGGCTATACTTGGCGGCATTGCTTAGCAGGTTGCTGACGGCACTCTGCAGCAGGCTGGCGTTGCCGGCTACCGTCAGGTCTTCGGGGCTGCCCGGTGGTGGATCGAACATCAACTGCCATTGTACCTCAGGATAGTGATGTGCTACGTCGGTCATGGCGTCTTCTACCAGCTCGTGTAGCGCCAAGGGGGCAATGTCGCTGGCTTGCAGCGGCTTATCTGCTCTGAATACCTGCAGCAGTTGTGTTACCAGCGCCGACAGGCGATCATGGTCTTCCTGCAATGATTGCAGCAGCGCAGCATCGGCTGCCGGCTCTCGTGATTGCAGCAGCGCTACATCCAGCTGGGCAGTAATGGAGGCCAGCGGGGTGCGTAGTTCGTGCGACGCAAAGCGCATAAATGCCTGCTGCTGCTCAAAGGCTTGCTGCAGGCGCTGCAGCATATGGTTGAAACTGGCAGCCAGTTGTTGCAGCTCGTCGGCCGTGGCGGGCTCAGCCACCTGCTGCACATGGTGCAGGGTGGCATCGTTTACTTGTGCTATCTGTTCATTTAGCTGTGCCAGGGGTCGCAGCACCCGTCCTGCTAGCAGATAGGCCGCAGCGCTGATGGCCAGCAGTATCAGCACATTGCCGGTTAGCAGTACCTGCAGCATTACCCTGATGGCAGGCCCGCGGCTTTCATCAAAGGCCGATACCAGCACAATTCGTTGCCGGCCCTGGTAGTCGTAGCGAATACCGACAGCATCGTACTGGCCGTCATCAAAATGAAGACTGCCTTCTTGCCGAATACGCTGCAGTTGCGCCGCCTGGTAGCCAATCTGGTGCTCATCGGGGCTGCTGTACAACACCTGATTTTGGCTGCCCAGTATCAGTATTTTTTCTTTCCGCAGCTCTTGTACCGTATTGGCATCAATGATTTGAAGCAGCTGGCTGTCTATTTCCTGCACCTCTTCCAGCAGGGTCACGGTGTTGCGGGCTTTTTGCAGCAGCCGCTCCCGAAACTGGTGTTGCTCAAATCGTACCAGGCTGAAGTACATGACAGCACTAAACAGCAGCAGCATGGCTGCCACAATACCTACCATCGCCAGTGCCGATCGGGTTTTGATGGTCATGCTTCGTCTTTGAGGTAGTACCCAAAACCAGTGCGGGTATGTATAAGTTTTTGCTCAAAAGGCTTGTCTACCTTGTTGCGCAAAAAATTGATGTAGACCTCCACCGTATTAGTGCCCGTGTCAAAATCAAGTGCCCATACCCTTTCGGCTAACTCGGCTTTGGACAGTACCCGACCTCTTGCTTTCATCAGTGTTTCCAGCAGCAGGTATTCTTTTTGGCTTAGCCGCAGCAGCTTACCAGCCCGGCGTACTTCTTTCTTATCGCTATCCAGCTCCAAATCGGCTACTTGCATGCGCAGCTGTGGCTGCTCGGCAGCGTGGTAGCGCTTACTGATGGCGTATACCCTGGCCAGTACTTCCTGCAAGTGAAAGGGCTTTACCAGGTAGTCATCGGCGCCGGCGCCAAAGGCTTGTACTTTATCATCCACATCGCCCAGGGCGGTCAGCATCATCACAGGTACCGCCGGGCGCTGTTGCTTAAATTGTCGGCAAAGTTCAAAACCATTTACATAGGGCAGGTTTACGTCCAGAATGGCGAAACCAATCGACTGTTGCGCAAACAGCTTTTGGGCCATCTGCCCATCCCAGGCCAGCAGTACTTCAAAGCCAGCCTGCTCCAGCCCCAGCTGCAAGCTTTGAGCAATCTTCGGTTCGTCTTCAGCAATGAGTACCAGCATACAACTTGTCAGTTAGGTCGGCCAACCGATACGTTTAATCGAATTTAGGGGTAAATGAGTGCCACCGATGAAGCCTGTCCAGTAGCTTGGTGCTAAACAACTTTTTGTACGCATATGAAAAAGCAAACATGGGGCGCCCTGCTGATAGCTGCCAGCATTGGCTGGCACTGCGGCCAGCCAGCAGCACCCACTACCACTGCTGCAACGCCGCCAGCACCCGCCGATACTGTGAAGCCTTCGCTTACAGGCGTGTGGTTTTTGAAAAATGGCAACTTTTGGGAAGGCCTCCAGCTGGAGGATAGCGGCCGCCTCGCTTTTCCCAATGTGTACAGCATGACTGGAGACCGCTGGCAGCGGGAGGGCGATCAACTGATATTGTACTCCTACACCGACCGCTATCCCGAGCCACAACCCACCCGCTACCAAATAATGGCCCTCACCGCAGATACGCTTACCCTCGCCATCGTTGATCCGCGTATAAAGGCTGTGCCGGTGCACTATGTGCGGCAGCATATACAGGCCGAAACCGATGAGTTGCTTGGCCGCTGGTGGGGCCCTGAGGGTACCATGGCCGATATACTGCCTGATAGTACCGGCCGCCAGTACAGCGTGCAGTTGTATCAGCTGGATGGATTGGAAACCTTTGCAGCCACGCCCGAAGCCAATAAACTACGCATCGTTCGGCAGGGCAAGGCAGCCTACCTGGAGCCAACCGATGGCGCCGGTACAGGTATGAAGTGGCTGGCTGAAAAGAAGCGTTGCATTCGCCTGGCTGATGGCCACGGTTATTGCAGGGAGTAAGCGCTACACCGCGGTCTTTCAATCAACAAAAAAACTGCCGATCCATATGGACCGGCAGTTTGCATTTTTGAAATAAGGAGACGAAAACGCAGGCTTAGTAACCAGTGTTCTGCGTAATGTTAGCGTTGGCACGCAGCTCATTTTCAACAATGGGCCACACCCAGCGATGGCTGTTGGCAGCCAGGGTGGTTTGCACACCGCCGTTGGGGTTGCCGGTATTGGTCAGCGGGCGGTTTACTACGCGGGTAGTGCGCTTCAGGTCGAACCAGCGATGGTTTTCGAAGCACAGCTCCCGACGACGCTCAGCAGCGATTTCTGCCACCAGCGCAGCACCAGTCAGGTTGGTATGCGTGTAGTTCAGAATACGGGCGGTTTTCAAAGCCGAAAGATCGGCATTGGCAAGGCCTTCCTGAGCCGACAGGGCATAGGCTTCGGCACGGGTCAGGTAAAACTCAGCTACGCGATACACCTTGTAGTTTACGAGGTTGTCGGCGGCAGTACCCTTACCGGCAAACTTGCGCAGGCCCCAGTTGCGGTTGCCATTGGCAGCAGTGGTATTGCGCAGGAAGAAGTAAGCGCTGAAACGAATGTCGCGACCAACACCATCAGCCGCAAAGCCGGTGGTATCGAAAGTAGCGATGAACGCAGGCAGTACACCAAAGGTGTTGCGGTTAGCACGGAAGCTCATCACTTCAGCACTGGGGAAGGGGCTACCCGGGTCGCCGGCGTTGTTCTGTATGTTCCAGATCTGCTCCGTAGCATTCGCGTCGTTCCAAATGCCCGGGAACTGGCTGCGGGTAGCCAGCGGGAATTGGTTGATGAGGGCAGTAGACTGCGTGATAGCTGTAGGATAGTCTTTGGCATGCAGGGCCACACGGGCCAGCGCCGCACGAGCACCCCAGATATCGATAAAGCCACGGTTGGTGCCACTGTTTACAGGCGCATCTACATTACCCAGCAGGTTGATGGCATTGTTCAGGTCGTTGTAGATGGCGTCGTATACTTCTTTCACCGTATTGCGGCTGGGGAAGGTCAAACGGGTATCTACTTTTACCGGAATGCCGGGATTGGTGCTGTTCCGATCTGCGTTGTCCGAGAAGGCTTTCAGCATATCGAAGTGGGCGATGGCACGGGCGGCCAGCGCCTGACCGAGGATGCGGTTGTAGAATCGTTCGTTTTCGCTTTTTACCTCATCAATCTTGTTGATGATAGTATTGGCTTGCAGAATGGTATTGTAACCCTGTAGCCACATGCTGCCAAAGAAAGCCCGCTGGCGGTCGGCCGCATCGTACTGCCAGTTGTGCACCTGGTTGAAGTTTACCAGCGATTCGGTGGTTTCGTAGCAGTTGTCGGTCAGTATTTCGGTAGTCACACCATAGAAGCCGTTGTAATAGTTGGCCGACGCGAATGAGCCATACACACCGTTGAGCTGGCGCTGATACGAAGCCAGATCGGTGAGAGCATTGGTGGGCGTAAGACCAAACGGGTTCTCCAGTTCAAGGTCTTTTTTACAGCTGGTAAAGCCTGCCGTGAGAGCAGCTGCGGCCAGCAAACCTTTATATAGTCGCTTTTGCATAATGTTCGGTTGAATGAGTTGTTTTCAGTTTAGTCTACACAATTAGAAACCCAGGCGAATACCTACCTGTGCAGTACGCAGGGCAGGGTACTGAGCACCTGTGAGCGAAGCGGCAGCAAATTCCGGATCGCGGCTGCGCCACTTGGTGAAGGTGAGCAGGTTGGTACCGGTAGCATACAGCTGTACGCTGCGGAAGCCGGCTCCCTGTATCCACTTGGTGGGCAGCGT
>CANHEC010000088.1 GCA_947459455.1 Chitinophagaceae bacterium | reverse complement strand
TTCAGCCTGCGGGTGTACGGCATACTGCAAGATGAGCAGCAACGCATACTGTTAAGCGACGAATACATCAGGGGTATGCTCATCACCAAGTTTCCCGGCGGTGGCCTGGAGTTTGGCGAGGGTACCCGCGACTGCCTGGTTCGTGAATTTATGGAAGAGCTGAACTTGCGGGTAGAAGTAGGACGCCACATTTACACCACCGATTTCTTCCAGATCAGCGCTTTCAACAACCAGTACCAGATCATCAGCATTTACTACGAGGTACAGGCACTGGAGCCCATCCAGGTGCCGCTTCGCGAAAAGCCGTTTGATTTTGATGCTGAGCAAATGGCCCGCTACCAGGCTACCGGCGAAACCGAGACGGCCCGGTTTATCGACTGGCCCCAATTTGGCCCCGAGGCACTGACGCTTCCTATTGACAAACTGGTGGCCGAGATGCTGAAAAACGGACAGGCCTGAGGCGATCCCCCTGCTCCATTTCGCTTTGCGCAACTGCTTTAACACTGCTGCAACCCTGCGGCCTGCTGCTTGCTGTACATTTACGCTTTGCCTCATCATCATGCCCAGCATCGATCCGTCGTTTGTACGTCAACTTTTTCATCAACAGCAAGGCATAGACCCCGTGCCCTCCAACCAGCGTATCCTGCATTGGGTGCAGCAGCTTACCTGCCTGCTTTTTCCTGAAAAAGCCGAATGCCTGCCCGCCAGCGAGGCCGAACTGGCGCAGCAACTGCTGACCCTGCAATACGAACTGCTGGAACTGCTGCAAGCTACACAAGCCTGCCGCAGTTGTAACGCACGGCAGGTAGCCGATGATTTTTTTGCATCGTTGCCCTCCCTTCGCCACACCCTACACACTGATATTGATGCGCTGCTGGCCGGCGATCCGGCAGCCCGCAACCGTTTTGAAATCATCAGGGCCTACCCCGGCTTTTTGGCCATCAGTTTTTACCGCCTGGCCCACCAACTGCACCAGTTGCAGGTGCCGCTCATTCCCCGCATCATTACCGAACTGGCCCATGCCCAAACCGGCATCGATATTCACCCTGGCGCCAGCATTGGTCATCATTTTTTCATCGACCACGGTACCGGCATTGTAATAGGTGAAACCACCCGCATTGGCCATCACGTCAAACTGTACCAGGGCGTCACGCTGGGCGCCCTATCGGTAGACAAAGCCATGGCCAATACGCAGCGCCACCCGACGGTAGAAGACCATGTGGTGATTTACTCCGGCGCCACCATTTTAGGCGGCGAAACAGTAATAGGCGAGCACAGCATCATCGGCGGCAATGTGTGGCTTACCCGATCGGTACCACCGTACAGCAAGGTGTACCACCGACCCGAAATCACCGTGGAGACGAATGCCTGATAGCTGAATGCTGCTTAGTGTTTCGGGATATCTATTGATGCCTGGTGGTGAAATCGGCGTTCAAAAAAGCCGTTGAAAAAATCTGCGAAATCACAGCACTGCTACTGAGTCCTGTCTCAAACACGATCAGCAATCAGCAAGGCTGATGGGTATTTGCACGGCCAGGCCACCATCGGCTGTTTCCTTGTATTTACTGTTCATATCCAGGGCGGTTTGCCACATGGTATTAATCACTTTATCAAGGCTCACAATCCCAAAATCAGGAGTGCTTTGCAGCGCCAGCTGGCTGGCGGTAATGGCCTTGATGGCACCCATCGTGTTGCGTTCGATGCACGGCACCTGTACCAGCCCGCCAATGGGATCGCAAGTGAGGCCCAGGTGATGCTCCATGGCTATTTCGGCAGCCATCAGTACCTGCTTTTGGCTGCCCCCCATGCACTCAGTCAGCGCAGCGGCGGCCATGGCACTGCTCACGCCTATTTCGGCCTGGCAGCCACCCATGGCGGCTGAAATGGTAGCGCCTTTTTTAAAGATGCTGCCGATTTCGGAAGCAGTGAGCAGGAAGCGGATAATGGATTCATCCTGCAGTCCATCGCAAAAGCTGATGTAGTACATCAACACGGCAGGTATGACGCCCGCTGCGCCATTGGTAGGTGCGGTGACTACGCGGCCGAAGGCTGCATTCTCCTCGTTCACGGCCAGCGCAAAGCAGCTCACCCAATCGAGGATGTACTGAAACTGCTGCCCGCCCTGACGAATACCCGCTACCCAGCTGTAAAAATCGTGGTAAGGCCGGTCGGCAATGAGGCGCTTGTTGAGGTCGGCGGCACGCCGCTTGACATGCAGCCCACCGGGCAGGTGGCCGCTGGTATGGCAGCCGCGATAGATGCAATCTCGCATGGTGTGCCAAATGCGCAGCACGCCCTGGCGGGTATCGGCTTCGGGGCGCCAGGCGGCCTCGTTTTCCAACACTACTTCCCACACGGGCATGCCGGTTTTCATACACCAGTGGCGCAGTTCCTCGGCGGTATTTACCGGAAAAGGCAATTGCACCGATTGCTGGCTGGCAGCTGCCTGCCCTTCTTGCACCACAAAGCCCCCACCTATTGAGTAATAGGTTTCGCTGATCGTTTCGCCGCTTTGCAGCGTTACCAAAAAGCTGAGGCCATTGGGGTGAAACGGCAGAAACTCGCTGTACAAAAAATGAAGTTGCAGATCGTAGTCGAACGGCAGCCAATACTGCCCGGCCAGGTGCAGCTGCCGCTGCTCTTTAATGGCTGCAATGGTAGGATTGATGCTGTCTACAGGTACGGTTTCGGGGTCGGCATCGCACAGGCCCATCAGCACGGCCACATCGGTACCGTGGCCCTTGCCGGTTTTTGCCAGGCTACCGTACAGCATTATTTCGATGGACTGCACCTGTGCCAGTAGCTGCCGCTGCCGCAGGCTTTGCAGCAGGCGCTGGGCGGCCCGCCAGGGCCCGAGGGTGTGGCTACTGCTGGGGCCCACCCCTATTTTAAACATATCGAACACCGAAATAGCTTCGTGCGGCATGGCAAGCAATGATTGATATTGGCCCAAAAATAAATGGCATGCAGGGTGCATGCCATTCTAAATTTATTTGCCGCAGAAATAGGCTTAGTTAAAAAAATCGACCAGCTCGATTTCGAAGTACAAAGGCAGGTTGGGCTTGATGATAGAAGAAGTATCGCCGCTGCCCTTGCAGCCATAGCCCAGTGCACTGGGTATCATCAACTTGATAGCGCCGCCCTTGCCAATCAGCGGAATACCAAGCTTCCAGCCCTCAATAAGCCCATTGAGCTGAAAACCGGTGCGGCCGGGGTTAGTTTGCTGATCGAACACCCGCCCATCGAGTAAGGTGCCTTTGTAAGTGACGTACACGATGCTATTGACAGTAGGCCGCCCCGTCGCACCCGGTCGTATGATTTCGTAGTACAGACCACGATTGGTACGGGTAGCATTGATGCCATTGGCGGTAGCAAAAGCTTTGATTGCTGGTTCTTCTACCGACACATCTTGCGGCGTACAATTGTTGCTGTTGGTGTCTTTGGTACAGCCGGCAAACAGCAACGCCCATGCGCCCATTAACACGCCGGCTATTGCCAGCTTCCATACTTTACGGTTCATGCTATTGATTTTCGCTTTTTTCTGTTTCAGTTTGCTCGTGGTTGATCCGTTTTTGCTTTTCCAGTAGCTCCAGGTAGCGCTGTTCCTGCTGATCCCATTGGTGTTTTTTTGAAAACACCGCAATGAACACGGCGATGATGACAACCGCTACATACAGCACCACCGGATTGAACTGGCTGTTGGCGATCATATCGGCCCGCTTGTACCAACCCGAAAAAAAGTTGGTAAGAATGACGGCGCCCATGACCAATCCTAACGGCAGCCCGACCCCCAACTGGTACAGCAGTTTTTTTTGCCGGTCGCGGTTTTGGCGCCAGTACTCCAGAAACTGTTGTTCGCGGGGGGTGAGCATAGGCAGCAAATGTAATGGTTTAGCCCTCCGAACTGCCAGCGGCCGGCGCCTGCAGGCTGCTGCCAAATCAATTTTAAGAAATGGTTTTGCCAGCTTATTTTGCACGGGCCGGCGGGTTTTCGGCGGCCGCTTTCTGCTACCTTCGCTCATTCATTTTTAGCAAGCACTCTTCTTACTGGCATCATGGCTACCGTTGATCAACTTATTACCCGATTTGTATACCAGCACGGCGAAATTTCACTGCAAGGCATTGGCACCATCAAACTGCTGGATGCCATACCCGACAGCGAATACCTGCAAAAACACAAGCTGACACCCATACAGGGGCTCGAATTCATTCATCAGAAGACGGCTGTGACTACGCCGGCTTTTGTACAATACTATGCCGAGCAGCGCGGTAAAATAGCCTCGCTGGCCGAAAACGATGTAGAGGCCTATCTGAGCATGGCCTCGCAGTTTTTGAACATTGGCAACCCTGTAGAACTGAAGGGACTGGGCACCATTGCCAAGCAAAAAAACGGCACCCTGGTGATGACTGCCGGCTATTTCATTGCCTCAAAAGAAGACGGACCTGCCCCGAAGTTTAGGGAACGGTACCAAAAAACAGCTGCAGACTATGCGGCCGAAAAAGAGGCAGAAGAACAAACAGAGCAACGCAATAAAACCTTGCGGGGTGTACTGGTGGCCCTGGCTGCTATAGCGGTGCTGGCCATTGGCTGGTGGATCTACAAATCAGGTATAGGAGGTGAAACTGATACAGCAGTAGTAGCTACAGATTCGGGCCTGAGTGCTACTGACCTGAGTGCTGATACCAGCGCCCTGCGCCCCCTGGCACCCGACACCAACATGCAGGTAGCCAACGATAACGTGGCAAGTGCCCCCGCCGCTGGCGACACCAACACTTTGTACAACTGGAAAGCGGTAATACTGAAAATAAGCAGCCGCCGCCGGGCCGATAGCCTGTACAATGCCAAATACAAAAGCTACGCCATGCCGATGGAGCTGGATAGTGCAAACGGTGTCTATCGCATCGTGACCCGCTTTCAGGCACGTACGGCAGATACAGCAGCCAAAAAGCAGTACTACCAATCCTTTTTTGCCCGCGGCATTACTATTGAGCCCATTCAATAGCCAATAAACCACCTGACAGCCGCATGTGGAGTAGCCTGAGCAAGCCCAACCAACGCCTGACGCTGCTGTACCTGCTACTGCTGCTGGCGGATAGTGCTGGTCCACTGCTGGGCTGGCCGTGGCTGCATACCTTTTGCAAACCGCTACTGATGCCCTGCCTGCTGCTGATACTGTGGCAGGAGCGCACCTTGCAGCGCCTGCCACTGACTGGGTGGTGGGTAGCCGCCCTGCTGCTGAGCTGCTGGGGCGATACAGCCCTGCTGTGGGGCGATGAGCCGCTGTGGTTTATGCTGGGACTGGGCGGTTTTTTGCTGGCGCATGTATGCTACATAGCAGGTATGGCCCGCCTGTACCGGCAGGTGCAGCCGGGTGCAGCACCTGCACCGGTGCTGGCCTTTTTGCTGGTAAGTGCCTACGCAGTGGGCATGCTGGCCCTGCTGTGGCCCCACCTGGGCAATCTGCTACCACCTGTGGTGGTGTATACCGCTATCATAAGCCTGATGCTGATAACCGCTATGGCACTGGCACCCCGCCTGCGCAAGCCGGCAAGCGCCTGGCTGCTGTGGGGCGCAATGCTGTTTGTAGCGTCTGACTCGGTGCTGGCGCTGAACAAGTTTGCGATGCCGTTTGCCGGGGCGGGCCTGCTGATAATGGCCACGTACGGAGCGGCGCAGTGGCTGCTGCTGCAAGCAATAGTGCGGATAGCGGCCGAAAAAACAACCAGCTGATAGCAGAACCAGCCAAACAGCGGATGGCAGCGGTGCAGATGAAGGGCTGCCGGATATGCAGGGCCTGGTGCGGCGACCACAAGGCGGCGCACCGGAGCGCCAGCGGAGCCCGTAATAGCCGGAACAACTGCCCGGTCATGCACTACTGCTGACAGCCCCAAAAAATAATGCCCTGCCGACTGAGTCGGCAAGGCATTCGTGCCCAAGACTGGATTGCCAAAATGGCGATCCAAAAAAGGAGGTCTTACCCGAAGCCTTTGCTTTGCTATCGCAAAGCGGTCATTATTTTTTTGACGCAGGATTGAGCAAGCTCAAATGCGCCAAAAAAATAATGCCCTGCCGACTGGGTCGGCAAGGCATTCGTGCCCAAGACTGGATTCGAACCAGCACGCCCTTGCGGGCACCACCACCTCAAAGTGGCTTGTCTACCAGTTTCAACACCTGGGCAACGGGCTGCAAATATCAATGCACGCCGGAAATCTTCCAAACTGTTTTTGAAATGGCTAGGCGAGGCCAATGGGTAGCAGCATGCGGAAGGTGGTACCCACACCCGGCTCAGACTGCTTTACGAACAACTGGCCGCCGTGGTACTGCTCTACGATGCGCTTGCTGAGCGTAAGGCCGAGGCCCCAGCCCCGCTTTTTGGTGGTAAAGCCGGGGGCAAAAACACGGCCCAGATGAGCGGTGGCAATGCCTTTGCCGGTATCGGTCACATCGAGCCACACTTGTTGGCCGTTGGAATCGAGTTGCAGGGTAATGGAGCCGGCGCCGTCCATGGCGTCGAGGGCGTTTTTCAGCAGGTTTTCGAGCACCCAATTGACCAGAGTAGCCGACAAACGGACCTGCCACTGGCCAGCCGGCGGCTGCCATACAAAATTGATGCTGCCAGGAGCCCGGCGCCGCATATACGCCACCATATCAGACACGAGAGCCGACAGATCGGTAGGCTCCAACTGCGGCGCCGACCCAATTTTGGCAAAGCGATCGCTTACCAGTTTCAGGCGGTCCACATCTTTTTCCAGCTCAGCCACCAGTTCGGGGTTCACCTGCTGCTCACGCAGCATTTCGACCCAGCCACGCAGGCTGGTAATGGGAGTACCCATTTGGTGGGCTGTTTCTTTGGCCAGGCCTGCCCACAGCTGGTTTTGGGTGCTGCGGCTTTGGGTACGCAGCAGGGCCAGCAGCAGGGCTATAAAAATGGCGACTACCAACAACTGCGCCAGTGGGTAATACTGCACCTCGGTGAGCAGGCGGGTATTGCCGTAGTATACTTTGTACAGCAGGCGGGGGCTATCGCTGATAACCCAGTCGATGGGCTGATTTTCGGCCTGCAGTCGTGCCAGCTGGCGATAGAGGTAGGTAGAATCGGCCGCGAGTGCTGCGCTATCAAGATTGCGATGATCGACCACCCGGTTTTGCTCATCGGTGGCTATCAGGGGCATGTCTTCATTGTCTACTATCACCAGATTGGCCAGCGAAATGGCCTCCGGATTGTCGGACTGCTGCATCAGCCTATTGGCTTGTACCCATTCTTCTACCCGCTGGCGTTCTTCATCTATGATTTTGCCCGCTACATAGCGGGTGTACCACACCGTGCTGCCAATGATGGCCAATGCCAGCACTACAAACAAGCTGCGCCAATGTAAAAGCCGATTGAGCATAGGCCGAAGATAACTGTGACGAATACAACCTGCGGAGCGAGCTGTGTATATGTGCGAAAGCGTGTAGGTTCATATATACTGGCCCCTTATTTTTGCAGCCACTATTGCAAAATCGACACATGGCGCAACAATCTCAGCATCAGCTCCACGACAAAGAGTTTGGCCGGAACTGGGTAAAAACCAGCCGTTTTCTGTTTTATGTACAGGTATTTACCCTGCTTGGATTTGTAGCGGGCTGCAGCGGCTATTTGTACACCACCCGCTACAAGGGAAAGCCGAAGGTAGAAGTACCTGAGAGCACCCAGTACACGCCCAAATACAAGAGCTAAAAAAATATTTGGCAGAAATAGTTCGACGCCTATTTTTGCACTCCCGAAAAAAACGGGACAGTTCTGGAAAGCGACTTGCAAAGCAAGAAGCGATATGCGGAAGTAGCTCAGCTGGTAGAGCATCACCTTGCCAAGGTGAGGGTCGCGGGTTCGAATCTCGTCTTCCGCTC
>CANHEC010000087.1 GCA_947459455.1 Chitinophagaceae bacterium | reverse complement strand
TAAACACATGCAAGCAACCATGACGAGAGGATTGATGACATTGACGCTGGTAATGTCGGCGATGATGATGGCACACTGCAATAAGGGAGGCAATGGCGGTAGTACGCCTGCACCTACACCCAATGGCGAGGTAGAGCAATGGATTACAAGAGCTGACCAGAATGCGCTGTTGCAAAAGCAGAATGCGCTGCTGCCCTTTGTGTCGACCAACAATAGTAATCCGGTCATCGACATCAACGAAGCCACTACTTTTCAAACCATCGACGGTTTCGGCTACACACTTACTGGCAGCAGCGCCTACCTCATCAACCTGATGAGTGCCGGCGAACGCAGCAAGCTGCTGAATGAACTGTTTGGCAACAGCGAATCCAGCATCGGGGTCAGCTACCTGCGGGTGAGCCTGGGTGCCAGCGATCTCAGTCCGGCAGTATTTAGCTACAATGATCTGCCTGCCGGTCAAACTGATGAAACACTGTCGCGGTTCAGCCTGGCGGCCGATACCATGGACCTGATACCGGTGCTGAGGCAAATACTAACCATTAATCCCAACATCAAGATCATGGCTTCGCCATGGAGTGCGCCGGTGTGGATGAAAGACAACAACAGCTCGATTGGTGGGCGCCTGCGCCCCCAATACTACGGCGTATATGCGCAGTACTTTGTGAAGTACATACAGGCGATGAAGGACCGTGGCATAACGATAGATGCGGTAACGGTGCAAAACGAGCCGCAGCATGGCGGCAACAACCCCAGTATGGTGATGAGTGCAGCCGAGCAAACCGATTTTGTAAAGAATCATTTGGGCCCCGCTTTTCGCACTGCTAACATCAGTACCAAGATCATCATTTGGGATCACAACTGCGACAATCCCAATTTTCCGATCACGGTATTGAATGATGCAGGTGCCAAGCAGTTTGTGGCGGGTTCAGCTTTTCACTTGTACGCCGGCGATATATCAGCCATGTCACTGGTAAAAAATGCGCACCCCGATCGGGACTTGTACTTTACCGAGCAATGGACGGGTGCGAATGGCAGTTTCAGTGGCGATTTCAGGTGGCACACCCGCAACGTGATCATTGGATCGGTTCGCAACTGGAGCAAGACAGCACTGATCTGGAACCTGGCCAGCGACCCCAGTTATGGTCCGCGTACGCCGGGCGGCTGCTCTGAGTGTCTTGGGGCCCTTACCATCAATGGCAATACCGTCACCCGCAATGTGGCTTACTACATCATAGCGCAGGTGTCGAAGTTTGTACCAACTGGCTCTGTCGTACTTAGCAGTGTAGCGCCGGGCAATTTGCCTGCCGTCGCTTTTCGCACACCGGCAGGAAAGCGGGTGTTGCTGGTGCTGAATGATGGCAACAATGCTGTCACGTTCAATATTAAAACTGGCGGCAAGTGGGCGGTAGCTACTTTGCCGGCTAATGCGGCCGGTACGTATGTGTGGTAAGACTTTCAGTGTTTTATACTCAATCCCCCTTCGACTCAACATGAAAAAATTCTTCAACATGACAAAGCCAACGATCCTGGCCGGCGTGGCCGCCGTAGCCATGGCTTGCAATCAGCAAGGAACAGATGGTAATGCATCTAAGGAAGTGGCACCGTTCAGCACCGACAATAAGCAGCCGGTGATGGTGATGACCGCCGATAGCAGCGAGCTACGGCTGACCGCCGTCGATACCCTGCAGTTTGCACCGTTGCCCCAGCCGGTAGAGTCGCAGGTGGTCGTGTTTGTCGATCCCGGTAAGGAGTTTCAGACATTTCATGGCATTGGCGCAGCCCTTACCGATGCGTCGGCTGAAACATTTTACAAGCTGCCGAAAGCACAGCAGGCTGAGTTTTTGAAGGCACATTTCGACAGTAAAGACGGCATTGGCTACACCGTAGCCCGTACCAATATCAACAGCTGCGATTTCAGCAGTGGATCTTACACGTATGTGCAAGATGGCGATGCAGAACTCAAGACGTTTGACATAGCACCAGATAAAAAGTATAAGCTCCCCTTTATCAAAGAAGCATTTGCAGCAGCGGGTGGCAAACTCAATTTATTTGCCAGCCCCTGGAGCCCGCCGGCCTGGATGAAAGACAACAACAACATGCTGCAAGGCGGTAAATTGAAACCTGAGTTCTTCGGTGCATGGGCTCAATATTTCACCAAATTCATCAAAGCGTACGAAGCGGAAGGTGTACCGGTATGGGGCATCAGTATTCAAAACGAACCAATGGCCACGCAGCGCTGGGAAAGCTGCCTGTATACAGCCGAAGAAGAGCGTGACTTTTTGAAGAACCACCTGGGACCCACCATGGAAAAGGAAGGCCTGAAAGAAAAGAAGATCATTGTGTGGGATCACAACCGGGACCTGATTTACCAGCGTGCTCAAACCTACTTCAACGATCCGGAAGCTGCGAAGTACATCTGGGGCATTGGCTTTCACTGGTATGAGGATTGGAGCGGTGGTACGCCGATGTACGAGAACATTGCACGGGTACACCAGGCCTTCCCCGATAAGAATATCTTTTTTACCGAAGGATGCGCCGAAAGCTTTGATAGCACCCGCTACAATGCATGGGTATTGGGCGAAGAGTACGGCCGCAGCATGATCAATGATTTCAACAATGGCATGGTAGGTTTTACCGACTGGAACATTTTGCTGGATGAAACCGGCGGACCCAACCACGTGCAGAATTTCTGCTTTGCCCCCGTGCATGCCGATACCCGCACCGGTAAGCTCATTTATACCAACGCTTACTACTATATCGGCCACTTTAGCAAGTACATAAAGCCCGGTGCAAAGCGGGTAGCTGCTACTGCCAGCCGCAGCCAGCTGCTGACGACTGCATTTCGCAATCCTGATGGCCAGCTGGTAGTAGTGGTGATGAACCAGAGCGATAAGGCTACCGACTACTCATTATGGATCAACGGAAAAGCTGCCGCTGCCAAGGCGCCGGCACATTCCATCGCCACGATTATTTTGTGATGACTCGCCCGATTATACTCATTGGCGCCATGCTGCTGTTGGTTGCTGCCTGCGGCAAAAAGAGTAGCACTCCACCTCCACCGCCGCCTGCCCCTGCAGCCCTGCAGTTGGTAAACGCGACGCTGAACGGTGAGCCCGGCCCCAATTTTATAGGCGTTGGTTTCAATCCGGTGGTGCGATTTCACTTTAACCAACGGGTAGACAAGGCCACTGCCAATGCTGCACTTGCTATGACTGATGATGGCGGCATGGCCACCGCCTTTGGCGTGGGTTGGGAGCGGGGCGATAGTACCCTGGTAGTGACACCCGGCAGCAATGCATTGAAAGGCTTGACACGCTACTCGGTAGTACTTACCACCGCTTTGAAGTCGGCTGCCGGCACGGCACTGGACCGTGCTGCGTCTATCAGCTTCAATACCCGTATCGATTCCACCGCTAAGTTTCCGGCCATTTCCAATGATTCACTGCTGACGCTGGTGCAGCGGCAAACCTTTCGGTATTTCTGGGACTTTGCGCATCCGGCCAGCGGCATGGCCTGCGAACGAAATACCAGTGGCGACCTGGTGACCAGCGGTGGCAGCGGCTTTGGGATGATGGCCATTGTTACCGGTATTCATCGTGGTTTCATCACCCGCCAGCAGGGCCTGGCCCGCCTGCAGTTGGTCGTCGATTTTTTGAAGAACAAAGCGCAGCGTTTCAAAGGCGCCTATCCGCATTGGATGAACGGCAACACGGGTGTTGTTATTCCGTTTAGCGCCAACGACAATGGCGCCGACCTGGTGGAAACCTCCTTTTTGGCCATGGGCCTGATAGCAGCCCGCGAATACTTTGATAATGCTGCAGGGGCTGAGCAAAGTTTGCGCAGCGATATCAACAGCATTTTGAACGGCATAGAGTGGAGCTGGTTTAGAAAAAACAACGAGCAGGTGCTGTACTGGCACTGGAGCCCTGATCGTGGCTGGGCCATCAACCTGAAAATACAAGGCTGGAACGAGTGCCTGCTCACCTATGTATTGGCGGCAGGTGCCACACAACACAGCATACCCGATACCGTGTACCACAAAGGCTTTGCCCGCGACGGTGCCCAGCGCAATGGCCGTTCGTTTTATGGGGTCAATCTGCCGCTGGGCGAAGACTTGGGCGGTCCTTTGTTTTACTCGCACTATTCATTCCTCGGTATCAACCCCAATGGCCTGCAAGACCAATATGCCGACTACTGGGCGCAGCAGGTGGCGCACAGCCGTATCAATTTTGAATACTGCAAGGCCAACCCGCTGGCACGCTTTGGCTACAGCGCCAGTTGCTGGGGCCTTACCGCCAGCGATATACCCAATGGCTACACGGCCAGCAGCCCCCGCAATGATGTAGGGGTGATTGCGCCCACTGCAGCTGTTAGTTCGCTGCCCTACACGCCGGCGCAAAGCATGGAGGCCATCCGATTTTTCTACTACACCCTGGGCGATCGGCTTTGGAAAGATTACGGCTTTGTGGATGCCTTCCGGCTGAGCGAACTGTGGTTTGCTTCCAGCTTTTTGGCCATCGATCAGGGGCCGCAAATAGTGATGATAGAAAACCACCGCAGCGGACTGCTGTGGAACCTGTGCAGCCGGGCACCCGAAGTAAAGGCCGGCTTGCGCAAACTGGGCTTTACTGCCCCTTACCTGTAATACTTTATCAGCAGCACTTGTACTATGAGAATGTTTCTTTTTTTGGCGGCTGTTGGGCTTAGCGCTACTACGCTATTGGCACAGCCCAAGCCCGCTGCCTTTGATGCCAGCAAGCGCCCCAACAACCTGACCGATGAGCAGCTGATGGACCTGGTACAGCGCCAAACCATCCGCTACTTTTGGGACTATGCCCACCCCGTGAGTGGCCTGGCCCGCGAACGTAGCAACATTGCCTACGACTATGGCGATGAAGTAACCACCACCGGCGGCACCGGCTTTGGCGTAATGGCGCTGATAGTAGGCGTGGAGCGTGGTTGGCTGCCCCGCGATACCGTGGCCCGGCACCTGCTGAAGATGGTGAAGTTTTTGGCCAAGGCCGATAGCTACCACGGCGTGTTTCCGCATTGGCTGCATGGCGCTACTGGCAAAACCATTCCCTTCAGCCGCAAAGACGACGGGGCCGACCTGGTAGAAACCAGCTTCCTGTTTCAGGGGCTGCTGTGTGTGCGCCAGTACTTTAATGCCAACAATGAGGTGGAGCGCCAACTGCGCCAGCGCATCACCTGGCTGTGGAATGATATAGAATGGAACTGGCACACCCGCGAAGGGCAGGAAGTGCTGTACTGGCACTGGAGCCCCAACAATGGCTGGGCCATGAACTTTCCGGTACGTGGCTTCAATGAATGCCTGATTATGTATGTGCTGGCAGCATCCACGCCCAATGAGAAGTATGCCGTGAGCCCTTCGGTGTATCATCGGGGCTGGGCACAGAGCGACTTCTTTAAAAATGGCAAGGAGTTTTATGGCATCAAGCTGCCGCTGGGGTTTGATTACGGAGGTCCGTTGTTTTTTTCGCACTATTCGTTTTTGGGATTGAACCCCAAAGGACTAAAAGACCGCTACGCCGACTACTGGGAGCAAAACAGGAATCACACCCTCATCAACCGCGAACATTGCCTGCGCAACCCCAAAGGGTACAAAGGCTATGGCGCCAACTGCTGGGGCCTTACTGCCAGCGATACCTACAATGGCTATGCCGCCCACAGCCCTACTGAAGACCTCGGTACCATATCGCCCACAGCTGCCCTCAGTGCTTTTCCGTACACGCCGGAGTACAGCATGCAGGCGCTGAAGCATTTCTACTTTGAGTTGGGCGACAAGATCTGGAGTGAGTATGGATTTGTGGATGCCTTCAATGAAACAAAGAACTGGTATGCCAAGAGCCACCTGGCCATAGACCAGGGCCCGATAGTGGTGATGATGGAAAACCACCGCAGCGGCCTGCTATGGAAACTGTTCATGGAAATACCGGAGATAAAAAAAGGCCTGCAGCGGCTGGGTTTTGAAAAACCGTAAGCCTGCCGGCACACGGACAGCTGCTGCCTGCACTGCCGATGAAGTGATTGCGACGCAACAAGGATGCCATCTGTACTGCAGCTGGTACACAAAAAGAATAAAAACGGACACCATACATGAAGCAACTACTGGTAATGCTAACCATGTGCTGCAGCGTACAGCTGTGGGCACAACCGCTGGGCAAGGGCCGCTACGGCGATGGCCCCGACAGCATAGCCCCGGTGGGCGTGCTGAAAGGACTGAGCGATGAGCAACTGATGGAAGTGGTGCAAAAGCAAACCTTCCGATTTTTTTGGCATGGCGCCCACCCCAACAGCGGCATGGCGCTGGAGCGGAGCGATACCGTGCTGGCCGAGCATTACTGGGACTACATCAACGAAGCGTGGGACGAACCCAACTTCAGCAAGCGCCCCTTTGGCCCCGATGCCTGCGCCGTGGGTGGTACGGGCTTTGGCATTATGAGCACGGTGATAGCTGTGGAGCGGGGCTGGATAGGCCGCGATACGGCTGTGCGCCGGCTGATGCAGATTGCCGACTTTTTGATGAACGCCGATTGCTTTCATGGCATCTATCCGCACTTTATGGATGGGCGCACCGGCAAGGCCATTGCCTTCGACCGGCTGGATGATGGCGCCGACATTGTAGAAACCTCCTACCTCATCATGGGTTTTTTGGTGGCCCGCGAATACTTTAACCGCGATACGCCCCGCGAAGTGTACCTGCGCAAGCGCATCAACACCATGTGGAATGTGGCCAACTGGAACTGGCATACCAATGGCCAGCCCAAGCTGTACTGGCACTGGAGCCCCAACAATGGATTTGACATGAACTTTCCGGTATGGGGCTACAATGAGTGTCTCATTACCTACATCATGGCGGCTTCCAGCAAGTGGCATGCGATATCGAAAGACGCATACAACGGTACCTGGGTGGGCAGCCAGGGCTTTGCCAATGGCCGCGAGTACTATGGCTACAAGCTACCGCTGGGCAACTACGATAAAGACAAAGGCGGTCCGCTGTTTTTTGAGCAGTACACGTTTCAGGGTATTGATCCGCGGGGCTTGAAAGACAGCCTCGGCAATGATTATTTCCTGCAAGGCAAAAATCACACGCTGATCAATCGTGCCTACTGTATAGAAAACCCGAAGAAGTACAAGGGCTACAGCGATGTATGCTGGGGCCTTACGGCCGGCGATAGCTACAAGGGCTATGTAGCCCACAGCCCCGAGAATGACAAGGGTGTGATCCAGCCCACGGCCGCCATTTCATCGATGCCCTACACACCTAAAGAAAGCATGGCCGCCATGCGCTATTTCTACGAGCAGCTGGGCGATAAAGTGTGGAAGCCCTATGGCTTTGTAGATGGCTTTAGCCTGCATCACAACTGGTATGCCAAGGCGCACCTCGCCATCGATCAGGGGCCCATTGTGGTAATGATTGAAAACCACCGCAGTGGGCTCATCTGGAAGCTGTTCATGAACATTCCCGATATCCAGAACGGTTTGAAAAGATTAGGCTTCAGCTCGCCGGTGATGGCGGGCAAATAGCAAGAAAACACATAGGCCCACAGCTTTTGTAGCACAAAAAAAGATAGCATGGATCGAAAAGCATTTCTGCAAAACATGACCGCTGCTTCGGCAGCCGTGTTGCTTTCCTCGCTGGAGGGGCTGGCTGCCGAATGGCCCGACCGCAAGCTGCGGGTAGGCATCATTGGGTGTGGCAGCGTCAGCAATCGCTACATCCCGCATTTGCAATCGTCGAAGCTGATAGACATTGTGAGCCTGTGCGATATAAAGCCTGAAAGAGCCAAAGCACAAAACGAACAGTATAAAGTAGGCGCTGCTACCTACAGCCATATTGATGAAATGCTGAAAGGTGTGCCCTTTGATATGCTGGTAACGCTGACCGAT
>CANHEC010000086.1 GCA_947459455.1 Chitinophagaceae bacterium | reverse complement strand
TTTAGTGGCTTGGGCATTTTATACCCCGATGGCACGCCCACTCAGCGCCAGGGTATTCGGGTAGATGTGCAGGTAAAGCCTACGGTAGAAGGCCTGAAAGCAGGCAAAGACGAAGTGCTGCAAAAGGCGTTGTCGCTGATAGCCGGCCGCTAGCCGTTCGCTGGTTCATTGGCTAAGCATCAGTTGTTTGCCCATCGCCATCGCTTGTTTATTGAACCAATAACTGATGAAGGGCGCTTGAAGCTTCAGGCTATCAAGGGCCCTTTCTTGTAATGAGCATACACCTGCACACCCACAGTCGCCTGCACCATAGCCTTCACCTGGCCGATGGCAGTACCTGGCAACTTCGCTACCTCCAGCATTGGCGCCAGGCACTGATACACGGTGCAATAGCCGCCGAGCTTCGTCCTGTACCAGCCGGCTGGTATCTGCAGCCAGCCGGCGCACGGCAGCAGGTATGGGGCTTGGTAATGCCGCAGCACCGCTGTAGTTTTTTTATTGCACTTCATGCGCCCCGGCTGCACTTTACCCTACAGCGCCAGCCTGGCTGTAGCAGCCGCTTTGTACTCACCGATAGCCGACAGGAGGAATTCCTAAGTATTCAGGCTACACTACACTGGCAGCACCAAGCCTTCCATTTTCAGCTGCACACAACACACCAAAATATGCTACAACAGCAGCCACTATTGGCATTGCTGGCTGTACATTGTGCTAATGCCGGCATGAACCTGCTAAATGGATTGGATGCCAGCACATAACAACAGCATGAACCATCCTGTCATGAAAAAGCGAACTGTTGCACTGCCTGCCCTACCCCGCCTGGCACTGCTTTGGATGCTGGTAGCGCTGGCGCCGCTGACAGCCACGGCCCAGTGCGAATGCAGCTTGCTGATGCGTGGCCAGCCGATAGCCGACACCCTGCAAATGCGGCGCAGCAACGATGCTATTTGTAAGGCCAAAGGACACGAATGGACGGCTGCGGCCCTGATAGCAAGCAAACAATTTGATGAAGCGCTGCTGGCACTGGATAGTGCCGCAGCCATTTATCAAAGCCAACCATGCCCCGATGCAAAACTGCAAAAGCTGTGGACGCTGTATGCCAATCTATACGATGCCACCGCCAACTACAATGCCGCACTGGAGTGGCACCTGAAACTATTGAGACTGGCGGAAGCAGCCGATGATCCAACCGATCGGGCCACCCACCTACTCAACATAGCACAGGTATTCAATCGGATGAAGCAGTCGGATAAAGGCATAGCCTATACCCGGCAGGCGGTACCCATCATTCGTGGGCTGGCCAATAGCAAAGCCAAAACCGAACTGCTGAACAAAACGGGCGCCCGCTACCTTTTTCATGCACAAGACAGCAAAGACATGCTGTACATAGATACGGCGGAAGTATTTGTGAAAGAAGCGCTGGCCACCGCTATTACCATACAAGATGATACAGACGAAATCATAGCACTCACCAGGCTTGCCGCCATTTATGAGCGGCGAAAAGATTACGATGCCGCCATCCGTTTTATTGACCAGGCACTGGCAAAATGCCAACCGGGCAGACACAACCGACAACTGATTACCCTGTTTGGCGATAAGGGCAACGCCCTGATGAAAAAGGGAAGCTTTAGCGAAGCGAGACGACTGGCCGACTCCTGTCTGCACTACAGCCAGCAAGAGCAGTATGCACCCCTCATAATGAATGCATGGGCGCTCATTTATACCATCGAAGAAAAAGCGGGGCACTACAAAGAAGCCATGGCTGCATTGAAAATTGCGCAATCGATGAGCGACAGCCTGGCCTCAGCAGAACGCACCCGGGTGGTGAATGAGCTGGAACGCAAATACAACCAACAGAAGAATGAACGAACCATAAAGGAGCTGTCGCAGCAGAAAAAGATTTACCTGCTACTGGCTGGTGTAGCCATTTTAGGCATGGTCAGTATTGGGTTCTTTTTGCGCCAGCAAAGCCTGAAGCATAAACAGGTAATACTGGAAACCGAACAGCGGCTCAACAGGGCCCGCATGAATCCGCATTTCTTTTTCAATGCACTGGCATCGCTGCAAAGTATGGCTGTAAAAGACGGCGACAGTCAAAGCCTGGCAGTAAACCTGAGCAAGCTTTCGCATATCATGCGTGAAACATTGGAGAGTACCTACAAAGAGTATGTCAGCATTGAGCAGGAGATTGATTTTCTATCAGAATATCTTGAACTACAAAAGATTCGATTCCCGCAAAAGTTCATGTTTCAAATAGCATGCGATCCTTCCATTGAAATAGATGAGCTATTGATTCCCTCCATGATCATTCAGCCATTTGTAGAAAACTCCATTGAACACGGATTTAGCGGCATGCAGCGCATGGGTGAGCTATTTATTCGCTTTGCACCGCACCAGCAAGAGCTACGCATTGATATAATGGACAACGGCAAAGGCCTTGCCGATAAACAACAGGTGCAGAAAGAGCATATTTCCCGAGCCAGCCAAATCATCAAGGATCGTATCTACCTCCTCAATATCAAACTGAAAACGAAAGCCCGCTTCAGCATCGATAATCGAACTGACCAGCAAGAAGGCGTGGCGGTCACTATCTATCTCCCAATCATTTCCAAGCATGAAACTGCTCATCATTGACAACGAAACGCTCATCCGGCAAGGTCTGCAACTACTCATCCACCAGTGGTGCCCGGCCATTAGCGAAGTACACGAAGCTACGGGCGTAGCCAGCGGGCTTCAAAGCATTCACCAGCTGCAGCCCGACATAGTACTGCTGGATGTAGAAATGGATGATGGTACCGGCTTCGATCTGGTACGTCAGCTGCGGGACCCGCGTTTCCAGCTCGTATTCATTACAGCACACAACCAGTATGCGCTGCAAGCCTTCCGCTGTGCTGCCATCGATTTTTTACTAAAACCCATCAACCCGGTAGAGCTAAAAGAAGCCATCGACCGGGCAGAAAAAAACATACGCCAGCATGTACTAACCGAGCAACTGCAGGTACTACTGCAGCAACCCATGAAGCGGCAACCAGAAAACAAGATTGTACTAAAGGATATCAATAGCACCTATTTTGTAAAAGTGAATGATATCCTGTTTTGCGAAGCAGAAGGCACGTATACCAAATTTCACTTTGTAAACAGTGCCCCCATTTTGGTAAGTAAGAACTTGAAAGAATATGAAACTATTCTGGAGCCCATGGGCTTTATAAGAACACACCACAGCTACTTGGCCAATGCAAGCCGCATCACCATGTACGACAAAACGGATGGGGGCTCGCTGGTGTTTGAAGGTGGCCTCAGCATTCCGGTATCGCAGCGAAAAAAAGATTATGTGCTGCAGATGCTGGCCAGCATGTAAAAAAAGCAGACGCCAGGAATGGCATCCGCGTATCTATTGCTTGGGTATCGTACTATGAAAACGAATATCCGTGGGCTTGGCCGGGTCAAAGGCGACCATGATCTTATCACCCGGCTGTACAGAAACGAATACTTCACCCGGTACCATGATGGTACCTTTTATATAGTCGCCCAGCGGCGCCGATTGCTGCATGCTGGCGCTGATCTCATCAAGCTTTTTGAATAGCACTTCCTTCGGCGTGCCGGCGCTGCCGGTATCGGGCAACTGTATGTGCACATTAGCTGTATCGCCGCCAAATAAAGCCACCGTCAAATAATATTGCTTTGACTTATTTCGCCGGCTACCACCACTTTTTCGCTCTTCTTTTCCGGTTACACTGGCTACCTGTTTGGTGGCTTTTGCAAAAAATGCTTGCTGCTCACGCATGCCCATGTATACAAGGGTACTAATGCCGCCCAGCACCAGCAGGATGAGAGCAAACGCCAATAAACGCATACGAATAACACGAGTAGTAGGCATCTCTTTTTACTTCACGAAGTTTTCAATGGCATTATAAAACACTCAGCTTCACCTTAACGGTTTGCCCTGAGGCTGCCTTGGGTAGCAACAAATGCCAGGTCACATTTGGCGCTTGCATGCCCATGTGCTGCTGCAGCTTCACCCGCACTTCGTAGTAGTTTTCGGGGCAGTGGTAGTAAAGCTGGTAGCTGATAGCCTGCAACCCCTGCTGCAACTGTCGTTTGCCTATCAGCAGGCTGTATTTATCAAAGTCGATAGCAGGTGTACAGGAGCCCTTGACCAGTTGCTGATAGTCGGCCACATTGGTAATGAGCAGGAAACTGTCGCGTATGGCCACCTGCATCTGATATGCCGTATTGGTACAGCCATACACCTGCTCAGTATTCTGCGCCTTCAGTGTATCAATACCGCAATATGAACGCAGCCACTGGTCTTCCTTGTCGCCAGGTTGTTTCGACGACAGTTGCTTTTGGCATGACAGCAAAGCGAACATGCACAACAAGGGAATCATTGTTTTCATATCACTGAGTTCTTTATGTCATTTATTGATACCGCCTATTGCAGATTCTCGCAGGCTATTACATTGGTTAGCGGCGATGCCGTAGCAGTTCTGTATTGGCCATAGCCACTGCCATTATAGTCTTGCGTAAGCCAGAACTCGCAAACGAAGCACTTACCTGCTTTGTCTTTAGCACCCACTACCGCCATGCGGCTGCGCCCGGTTACCACTCCTGTCCATTCATTGCGTTCTACTACCCAATCGCTGCTTTGTATGCTCACCTTCACGATGCTGGCGTTGCCTTTATACAATTCATTGAAATGTGTTTTGAAACGTTCTTCGAGGGCAGGATCTTTCAATTTGGGTGCGGGCATCTTTATTGATTTGGCATAGTCGCTCTGGCTTTTGCCGATGACCTTTAAAAAATCATCGGTGGTGCCAATTTTGTCCAACGCCTTTTTCGACCATTCATAGGCCTTTTCAAATTCTGGTGTTCCTGGGTATATCACTTTGGCGGCATACCAGTATGCTTCTTCGTACTTGATTTCCTGTGCCAGTGAAAAAGTGCCCATATTGTAGGTCTTGGCTTCGGCGAGCAAGGTCATCGGACCGTCCAGACCCCGCGGCCAGGTATCGCCGGCAGCGTTAGGTGCCTGGTAGCTTCTGGCCACCTGCAGCAACTCCTTCTTTTCCTCGTTGTACATAAAGTCGTCTTTAGGCTGCTGCATAAAGGCATGTGCCAGTGTTTTGTACCTGGCAATGCTGTCGTCGTTGGCACGCACCAGGGCCAGTGTTTCAGCATCCGTTTTGCCCATGGTATGGTTATAGTAAGCCAGGTTTTTGGTGTTTCTGTCAAACAGGTAATTCAAATCATTTTGGGTTTTGCTCTTCTGTCCACGGTCGGCTTCATGGCCGCTGGCCATGTTGTCGTACTCGGCCTGGTATATGGCCAGTGCTTTTTCCATCTCGGCCGTGTTATAGCTTTTGTCCTTCATCTTGGTGTTATTGATGGCCTGGCCGCAGGCATTGATGCCGTTTTTGTACACCACCTGCTTGTTATTGCCGCCATCGTGGTTCTTCATTTTCTCGATATTCTTCCAAAAGCTGTTGATGTAAGCCTTGGCCGGACTGTTGGTTTCTTCGGGCGGAATGGCTACCTGCGAGTCGCCTGATGCCGATTCGCTCTTGCCCGATTTGGCCTGACCACTCTCGCCCTTGGTTGCTTTTTCTACCGCTTTCTCTGCTTTCTTCTCCAGCTCCTTGCGGCCCGGAATTTTAAGCTGTGCTTGTGCGGCCACCGATAGCAGCAGAAGTGCTATGCATACATATTTCATATGTGAAAAGGGGAATGATTTCGACTCCAAGGTAGCAGCGACACCAGTCGCTAAAAAGCCAGATAAACAAGTGCACACAACCTATTAATACTTGCCCGCTGCAGGTGCCGGCTACTGTTGTGGCCACCAGTCGTGCTGTCAGTTATCAATCGATCAATACGAAATGCTAGTTGAGCTATTGCAGCTGCGCAAGTGAAAGAGATGGCCGGATCAGCTGCTATAGCTTGCCTGCCACAACCAATCCTGTGTTTCTATGTATCGGTTCTTTATTTCTATCCGTTTCGTTTGCCTTGCCAGCATGCTGATAACTTGTAGCGTAGCTGGCCTGGCACAGCCTGGCAGCAGCTGGACGCCGCTGGGTACCGCAGGCTTTAGCACCGGCGTGGCCGACTATACCGGCATGACGGTAAGCCGGCAAGACAGCAGCCTGTATGTGGCATTTAAAGACATTGCCAATGGCAATAAAGTGACTGTGATGCGCAGTACCAATGGGGGTGCCTGGACGCTGGTAGGTACTGCAGGCTTTAGTGGTGGCGCTGTCGATCATGTCAGTATTGCTGTGCACGATAGTAAGCCGATGGTGGCTTTCAAAGACTATCAATACGCCGGGCGGCTCAGCATCATGCGCTGGAGTGGCACTGCATGGGGTTATGTGGGCAATCCTGGCGCCCAAAGCTTTGGCGAGGTAAACGCTGTGAGCCTGTGTGTAGTGGGTGCCCGCGACAGATTTATGGTGGCCTATACCGATGAAGCGGATGGCAACAAGGTGTATGTACGCATGAAGGCTGAAGGAATCAACGGTGCCTTTAGCCCGGTAGGTGCCACTGCAGCCACTGCTGGTGCCGCCAGTTTTTTGAAAGTAGCAGCCGACGAGTATTTCGGAGTGGGATTCATTGTATACACCGACTCCACGGCGGGTGCCAAAGCCACCGTACGGGAGTTTGACGGTACCAACTGGGTAAGCCTGGGCGGCACCAGTGCTACGCCTGGCGCGGGTACACATAATGATATAGCAGTAAATACAGCCGGACAGCCGGTAATAGTGTACCGCGATGGCAACAACTCGAACAGGACCAGCGTACGCCAGTGGACCGGAACTGCATGGACGCAGCTAGGCACAGCGGGCTTTTCGGCTGGCACGGCCGAGTTCAATAGTATCGTTATTGATGCTGATAACAGACCCATCGTAGCCTATAAAGATGGAAACAGCAATGGCAGAGCTACCGCACGCCGCTTCAATGGTTCATCGTGGACAGCTTATGGTGCCGTGGGCTTCACCAGCGGATCGGCCGAATTCATCGAGCTGGCAGCATCGGGCAATTATGGCCCCTTTATGGTGTGCAAAGACGTGGGGCTATCGGGCAAAATAGTGGTAGAAAGCTACGCCTGCACCAATCCATCGGTACCCAGCATCAGCCCCAACGGAGGCAGCTTTTGCGGCGGAGAAGGCATATTGCTGAGCACTGCTGCGCAAACCAATACTCAAATGCGCTGGTACCGCACTTTGACCGCCGCCACGCTGGATAGTGTAGGCACCTCCCGCACGGTAAGTGCTACCAATGCAGAAAGGGTGGCCATTGCTTTCGACAAAGCAGGTACGCTGCATTACGCCTTCATCAGGTATGGCGATGTATTTGTTGTGCGACGAACGAGCAACGGTTGGCAAACGCTTGGCGGTGGTCCGGCCACTACCGATGCAGAAGAACTTGACATTGCTATTGACCCCACGAACAACGACGTATACCTGGCCACAGAGGATAACTACGGCTCTCATGCCATTCGGGTCAAAAAATTTACAGGTACTACCTGGCAGGCATTTCAATCACCTGAACAAATAAATACGACCGCTGTCAATCTGGCCTTTAGCAGCGCTGGTAGCCTTTATCTGGCCACGAGTCGAGCCACTTTTAACACACAGAAGCTGGGGGTGTACCGGCTGGATGGTAACACCTGGACCTTTGCTGGCCAGTCGGCTGCTGCTGGCGCTGCACCCTCTATCAACCATTCATCGCTGGCTATTAGTTCAGCCGGCACTCCCATGGTATCTACCACCGGTGGAAATGTTTACTTCAACACACTGAACCGCACGCCGCCCCCAAATGCGGAGCCAGAGTGGCGTTTCAAATCTGCCAGCACTATCAACAGTACTTTTAGCCGCATTGCCATCAGCAGAACAGATCAGGTATTCATTGCGTTCATTAATGCTAACAATGGCAGGCTGACAGCCCTGCGGCGCAGTGGAAATGCGCAAGACACGACGGGGACC
>CANHEC010000085.1 GCA_947459455.1 Chitinophagaceae bacterium | reverse complement strand
CCTGCCCTTGCGGCAGGCGCATTTTTTTTGTGGATGCAAGGCCCTGACAACCTGCCGGGCACTTTTGGTTTTCGTTAGTAAACCGTGGCATTGTCTTTTACTCTTACTCCAGCAAACGCACAGCCTATGTAAGCTCGGTACACTTCTTCAATGCTCCCTGCATTTACAGTGATATCTCCTGATTTTATCAACCCTTCAATTTCGAAATCGTATGAAACGACATCACTACGTGCTTTTACTGATACTGGCCATGGCTGCCAGCGCTGCAGCCATAGCGCAGCCCGGCCGCGACGATGACTACTATGACCGCCGCTATAATAGAAGGGACCGCGACTATCGCGACGACCGCGATGACCGCCGCCGCGACCGCTGGGATGACGATGATGATGATTTTCGTAGAAGAGGCCGCACGGCCATGTATCCCGTTCGGGTGCGGCCGGTAGCGCCTTTTGTGCGGCCTACCCTACGCCCTTCGGGCCTGCATATATGGATAGATGGCGAATGGATGTGGGGCCGTGGTGGCTACGTGTACCAGCCCGGGTATTGGGTATTGCCGCCGCGCCGGGGGATGCATTACATACCGGGCTACTGGCACCGCTCACGTGGTGGATGGGTGTGGGTACAAGGATACTGGGCGCAGGGCCGTGGCCGCGGAAGATGGTAATGAAGCTGCAGCGGATGCCGGGCACTCACCAGAGTGTCCGGTTTTTTTTTGGCTTGTACACACTTGTGGTCAATTATTTATGGCCCTATCGGCATGTCGGCGGGCGCTGCCATCTATTTTGGCACTAATATTGAAACCAGGAGGGGGTGAAGGAAAACATGCTGGGGGGTGTTCCGTTTTCCTTTTTTCTCGGTTCGTTCGTTTTTATTCAAACTTATTGATTGCATGAAGCTGACAATAGCAGTGTGCATTGGCATGCTGGTGTGGGGCGTAGCTGTACCCACCAATGCACAGGTACAAACGGCCAGGTTTACTTCGGTAAACGTGAACTGCAAGGCATACTATGAACTATTTGCCAGCAGGCTACCAAAATACCCGCGACAATTACCCGTTGCTCATTTTTCTGCATGGCCTGGGCGAACGCGGTGCCGGCACCCCCACCACCATTACCAATGTATTGCGCCATGGGCCGCCTAAGCTTATCAGTCAGCGGCAATGGCCTGATTCGTTTTTAGTGGGTGGCAAAAAGCACCAGTTCATTGTTATTTCGCCGCAGCACATCAACTGGCCCACGCCGGGCGATGTCGATACACTGATCAGCTTTCTGATTGCCAATTACCGGGTCGATCGCAGTCGTATTTACCTCACCGGCCTCAGCATGGGCGGTGGCGTGGCATGGAATTATGTGGGCTCGAATAATGGCTTTGCCCGCCGGGTGGCAGCTATTGTACCTATCTGCGGGGCCTCATCGCCCAGTGTGACGCGGTCGAACATAATAGCTGCCAACAACCTGCCGGTGTGGGCCACGCACAATGAAGGTGATCCTACCGCACCGGTGGCGTACACCAACAACTACATTACGTACATCAATGGAGCCCCCAAGCCACCCAACCCGCTGGCCCGCAAAACAATTTTTGCCGTGAGCGGTCACGATGCCTGGACACGAACCTACACCCCGAGCTACCGCGAAAACAATATGAATGTGTACGAGTGGATGCTACAGTTCAGTCGCCGATTTACCAATACCTGGCGGGCTACCACCAGCACAGTATGGGAAAGCACAGCCAACTGGACTGAAGGACTGCTGCCCGATGCCAATACTGATGTATTCATCAACAGTGGCAATGTGGTCATTAAAAGCAATGTGGTCATTCGCAGCCTGACGGTAGCACCGGGCGCCAGCGTACGCGTACAGGCGGGCTATACCCTTACTGTGCTGCAATAACGCGGCCATTGATACTGCAAACGGGGTTTTGGCGGCATACCCGCTGCCCCATACCAGGCACATCGCATTTGGCCCGGTTTGCCAGCTTCACTGTACTTACGGTTGCTTCTTTCAAAATACGATCCCAGCCGATGTTTTGCATGCTGTAAAAAGGACTGGCATAATGGTCGAGCGAAGCTTTGAAATGGTAGCTAAAGAATCCGCCAAACAGTGGATTGCTGGTGGCCAGTTCGCCCTGCGATGCAGCTGTGAGCAGCAGGGAGGTGCGCTGCTGTGGTAAAAAAAGTGCCATCATGGCTGGCTTGTGCCAAAGGCTACCGCCGCTTTTGGTAGTAGACAAGGCCGGCCCAACCGTGGGCAACGAATTGGGGTCATTGTTACAGCAGTCGCTCAATACCAGGTTGAACCTCGCTCCTTTTGCAACAATTTGCCGGTACACATCTTCTACCCCCAGCGAGTTGGCGGGCAGCGCATCGTTGATGCTTTGCCGCAAGGCCATGTGCGGATATTTAGACGGACTTTGCGTATTGTAAAAGCCATGACCGGTGTAGTAAAACACCACGATATCCTGCGAGCCTGGCTGCAATTTCTGGAGGGCGGCACTTACTTTTTGCTTGGTAAATTCTTCGCCGGCAATAGACTCTTGCCGAAAGCCTACACCCAAAAAGCCTGCGATATCCCTGAAGTGCCGCTGCATACGCAACCTGTCTCTTTCGCAGCTCACGCCTATTTCTCCATCCTGCGTATCGGCCACTATGATCACGTGCATGGTCACATTGCCCGAGGGCTGAGGGGCTACCGGCCGTACATTTCCCGACGGAAACAAGGCCTGATAAAACTCTTCTTCCGGTTTAAAAAATTCGCTGACCAATTCCTCCGTCAGGTCTTTTTCGGTCAGCAGCACCATGTCCTCGTATTCGCCCACGCCTATGTCCTCTTCGGCATCATTGTCCAAATCGCCCACAAACACCTGCCAGGGCAGGTATGATTCTTCTTTCTGATCGTAGTAAAACCCGAAATGGTGCATTGCTATGCGCCCAACTGGCTTGCCTTTTACCACCTGCGCATCGCTGCCGGTTACCAGCAGGTAGGTAGTATCGGCACCGCCTTTTACGTCGGAGGGAAGGGTTTCTTCGTAGTCGTTCAGCTTTACATTCACTACCATGTCTCTTCGGGCACTCTGCACATCTTCGTGAATACGGGCAAAGCCAGTGCCGTCATCAAACCGAACCAGAAATGCCCGGTATGCCGTGGTTTGCTCTGTGCGCTGGTCATATACGCTGTACGAGAAGCCATACATGGTTTGTGCTGCCAGCGTACCGCTGATAAGGACTAGAAAAATGGTAGTCAGCAGTTTCATAATCGAAAAGGGGGTAGGGTAAAATAGATGGAACAAAGGAAAGGTAGCATAAAATAAATGCTATTACAAGCTTATATGAAGGGTTGTCATAAACTTTTCGGGTTGCATGCCGCGGCTTCTTTCTATTTTCAGCCGGTAGCCACCAATTGTATCAATTGCATGTTTGTTCGTTTGCTTTTACTGTGTACCGTGCTGCTCCATGCAGCGTTTGAGAGTGTAGCGCAAAAGCGAAAGGCTGATAGCCTTGCCGGCTTACTGGCCGTAGCATCATCCGACACCGACCGGGTAAACCTGCTGTGGCAGTGGGCCGATGTAACCAACAGCTACGACCCGAAAGCAGCGCTGGCCAAAGCCAGTGAGGCGCTTAGTTTGGCGCACCGTATCAAATACCAGCGTGGCGAAGCCAAAGCGCTGGGGATGATGGCAAATGTCTTTCTTCGAATTGGCAACTATAGTCAGGCACTTGATTTGTACCTGCAAAAGCTAAGGCTGGAGGAGCAATGGCAAGACCCGCGAAGCATGGCCAGCACGGTCATGAATATTGGTATCGCTTATGCATACGATGCTGAGTGTGATAATGCACTGCTGTATTATCGGCGGGCCGATTCTATTTCGCAGGCACACGGCCTGCAAGAGTGGCAGTATAACCTGGCTGTAAATACCGGCGACCTGTACGACCGGATGGGGAAGCCGGATTCAGCATTTGTCTATTTCAATAAGTCTTTGCAGCTGGCTTTGATGCAGCAGGAGCCGTCGCTGCAGGCCATTAGCCAGGTGGGTTTGGCCAATACGCTGTATAAGCAGCAGCAGTACACACAGGCGGCCGATAAATACCTGATGGCGCTACCCATTGCCCGCCAGTCGGAAGATGAAGAGCTGCAGACAGAAGCAATGCTGGGCCTGGCTAAAACCTACCTGGCCCGCCAGCTGCCCGATTCGGCCTTGTACTACGCCCGGCAGGCAAAAACAAAAGCCGATGAAAAGCAGCTATTGACCCGCCAACTGGAAGCAGCTACCTTTTTGTACGAATTCTATTTGCAGCAGTCCGACGAATCGATGGCACTGCAGCAGCTGCAGCAGGTGCAAATGCTGAAAGACTCAGTTTTTAGCCGCGAAACCATTCGCCAAACGCTGATTTTATCGACCAATGAGCAAGAGCGGCAGCGACAGCAGGCCGAGGCACGGGAACAGGCGGCTGTTGAGCGAAGCCAGCAGCTGCAGTACCTGTTCATCAGCATTTTTATTCCGGCCTTTTTTCTCCTTACCGTTTTTCTGAGCCGAAAGCGGGTGAATGCCCGGGTGGTGCGGTTTGCCGGGATTATCTCACTGCTTTTTCTTTTCGAGTTTCTGACCCTGCTGCTGCATCCGCAGGTGGCCGAGCTGACGCATCATAACCCGGTGTACGAACTGCTCATCTTTGTATCCATTGCTTCGTTTCTCATTCCGGCACACCATCGCATTGAGCATTGGCTTGTTCGGCGCCTGACGGAGAGCCAGCGTCCGGCTCATCAGCTGCGACTCAGCATCAAAAAGCTACGGCGAAAAAAACCACCTGCCCAATAGGCAAGTGGTTTCGCATTATCATGTTATTGATGGCTCTACTACTGCGTGGTGGTAGTGGTAGTAGTGGCAGGCTTGCCAGGCACCACGGGTCGGGTGCTACCATCTATCATGCTATCGCCGGGGGCGGTAGCCGTGCTGTCGGCAGGCTTGGTAGTATCGGCCGGTGCAGCACTTACTTGCGTGGCAGTATCAGTAGTGGTAGCTTCGCTGGAAGATGATTCGCAGGCGGCCAGGCTAAGTGCAGCCATGCCCATCACCGGCAGGGCCATCATCAGTCGGGAAATGAATGATTTTTGCATGAATGAGTTTTTTTATGCAAGCAATGTAAGGAACAAATGGCTGGAAGTCAAGGCTGCATGGTAAAATGCCGCCTTGCATGAAAATATTTTTACAAACGCGGAGCCTGCCACAATTTCGCTGCCGGCGGCGGCTCATTACCCCCCGCCCACCCTTTTTTTATGAGTCAGTTTGTAGTTCGCGGCGGCCAGCAATTGAGTGGTACCATTGTGCCGCAGGGGGCCAAAAACGAAGCCCTCCAAATCATCTCGGCTGTACTGCTGACGGCCGAGCCGGTTACTATTTCCAATATACCTGACATACTGGATGTAAACCTGCTGATAGAACTGTTACAGGACATGGGCGTAAAAGTGCAGCGCCCCCAACGCGACACTTGCATTTTTACAGCCGATGCGGTGGACGAAGACTATCTCCACAGTGCTACTTTCCACAAAAAAAGCGGTCGCCTGCGCGGAAGCGTGATGCTGGCCGGCCCCATGCTGGCCCGCTTCAAAAAGGCGTTTGTGCCCAAGCCGGGTGGCGACAAAATCGGCCGGCGCCGCCTCGATACCCACATCATCGGTTTCGAAAAATTGGGCGCCACTTATACCTACCACCCCGAAGACGGCTTTTACCATCTGCAAGGCCACGCCATGCAGGGTACCTTTATGCTGCTGGATGAACCCAGCGTAACCGGTACTGCCAACATTGTAATGGCAGCTGCCCTTACGCCCGGTACTACTACTATTTACAATGCCGCTTGCGAGCCTTATCTGCAGCAGCTTTGTCGGCTTATCAATAGCATGGGAGGGCGCATCAGTGGCATTGGCAGCAACCTGCTCACCATTACGGGGGTAGAAAAACTGGGAGGTGCAGAGCACCGCATGCTGCCCGATATGATTGAAATAGGCAGCTTTATTGGCCTGGCAGCCATGACACAAAGCAATATCCGAATCAAAGACTGCGGCGTAGCGCACCTTGGTATCATCCCCGATAAGTTCCGGCAGTTGGGTATCCAATTTGCCATTGAGGGCGACGATATAGTAGTACCGGCGCAGGAGAGCTATGAGATACAAACCTTCATGGACGGCGGCGTTCTCACCATTTACGATCATCCCTGGCCAGGCCTTACGCCCGATCTGCTGAGTATATTGCTGGTAGTGGCTACACAGGCTCGTGGCAGTGTGCTCATTCATCAAAAAATGTTTGAAAGCCGCCTGTTTTTCACCGATAAGCTGATAGACATGGGTGCGCAGATTATACTGTGCGATCCGCACCGGGCGGCAGTCATCGGCCTCGGCCGTAGCCAGCCGCTTCGTGGCATTACCATGAGCAGCCCCGATATACGGGCGGGTGTAGCCCTGCTGATAGCGGCCCTGAGTGCACAGGGCAAAGGCACTATTCAAAACATTGAACAGATTGACCGGGGCTATCAATACATCGATACCCGCCTGCAGGCATTGGGTGCCGATATTGTGCGGCAGGCCTGATGACTGGCCATTTTGCGCCAATCCCCCTATTTTTGCCGCCCGCCGCCGGGCGTGGTGAAATTGGTAGACATATCAGACTTAGGATCTGACGCCGCGAGGCATGGGGGTTCGAGTCCCTCCGCCCGGACCAACGCATCAGGCGCTTGCTGAACGCAGGCGCCTTTTTTTTGCCATTTCGCTTAACAAAACTGGCCCATCGCATGTTTCTCATAACCGCTCGGAATATTGAGGCCGCTTTTGGAAGCAAGACTGAGGAATTGCTGCTCTTTTTGTGGTTACAATGCTCGCCTGGCGGGTACCAATTCATAAAAGCAACCCCTCGATGAAATTGTTTGTTTCCACCAGCCGCTGGTGGCCGGTGCTATTGGTAGCGCTGGTAGCCTGCCAAAAGCAAGTGGGCAACCCCAACAACGGCACCCCCAATAGTGCCGTCCAGCTCAGTTATAGCGACAGCGTTTTTTACCTGCGCAGCACTGCCGCCGCCAATCTGATTAACCCCACTACACGGCCTACTGCGCCTGGCTACTTTATGGCCATACCTAAAGGCCTCAGTATCGATTCGGCCACCGGCCGCATTAATTTGGCAGCCAGCGAAACGGGCATTCGCTACAAAGTATACTATGTACCCACCGGTAGCAATCGTGCCACCGACAGTGTTCGGCTGGTAGTGAGCGGTGTGGACTACGAAGACCGCATTTACTCGATAGAGGCTACACCATCGGTAGCCGACACAGCCTTTCCTATCTACAACGCCAACCCCAACCTGCGCCCACCATGCAATGAAGATGACGATGATGATGACGATGGCTGCATGTTTGACGAAACGGATCTGAACGCTGATGGCAACGATGATATAGCTGGTGTGATACAGGACAAGCTACTGGTGAACAAAGGCCTTGGTACGATTGATTTGGAGGCATCGTTCAACGCAGGCTTGTTTGGTAGCCTGAGCCCGGCCAATGGCACTGAGCGTACGTTTACCATGTACTATCGGCTGAATGATGCCAGTCTTCGTGCTCTCAACAAAATTGATATCCGGGTCATTTTCTACGAACGCCGGGCCGATATTCCTTTATCGCTGCTGAATGAGCTGAACAGGCGGCGAACCAGCCGGGTGCTGGGCCGGGAGATCATAACGCCCGGTGTAACCGGTACTGCCCAGCGCCGCGTAGAGCTGCGCACCCTGGTCGATCTGATCCGTACCGAACGTGCCCGCGAAAAGCGGCCGCCCATGATTATTCTGACAAGAAACCTATAGTGCCTGCAATGGCCCCGACTGAAGCCTGCCCCGATTTTTGATCGGTGGCGGGCTTCGTTGTTAATGGCCATTACATTTGAACCTCATGCGCCGATTGCGAACTACTACCATACTGGCGGCCCTGCACATGGGCAGCTGTT
>CANHEC010000084.1 GCA_947459455.1 Chitinophagaceae bacterium | reverse complement strand
CATGGCTTTGGGCAAATGCTTCAATCCATTGTTGGTGAGCACCACACCGGCACTTTGAATAGCCAGCTGCGACGCTTCGCTCAGCGATACACTGATGGTGGCCTTGGCCAAAGCCGGTGCATCGTTGATGCCATCGCCCACCATCACGGTAGGCGCCTTGGCTACCAGGTCATCTATCAGCTGTAACTTCTCTGCCGGGGTTTTGCTGGCATATACCACTTCTATACCCAGCGCATCGGCCAGGGGCTGGCATTTCTGCATGGTATCGCCGCTGAGCAAAATGGTAGTAATGCCTTGCGATTTGCAATAGTCGATCACCGCCTTCGCTTCAGGCCTTATTTCATCGCTGATATCAATCCAGCCAATGAGCTCGTCGTTTTTTGTAACGTACAGGTGATGCTCCTCGGCAGGTGCTGTGGGCAGAATACGTGCCGAACCAATCCGGTAGCGATGGCCATCTATATCCTGCGCCCGCATGCCTTCGCCTTTTATTTCTTCTACCTGCAGCAGGCGTATCGCATCTTTCACCCGCCATGCTTCGGCTATGCTGCGGGCTATGGGGTGGTTCGAAAATTTTTCCAGTGAGAATACGAGGCGCTGAAAGCCTTCTGCATCGCCATCCAGCGCTTTGAAAGCAGCCACTGAAAACTTACCGGTGGTGAGGGTGCCTGTCTTGTCAAATACCATTTGGCGGATGTCGCGAAATAGCTCCATGCGCTTTACATCGGTAAACAGAATGCCGTGGCGGGCAGCCCTGCCCAGCCCCACTGCAATGGCTGCCGGCGTGGCCAGCCCCATGGCGCATGGGCAGGCTATTACCAGTACCGCCACGCTGCGCATCAGGCTTTCCTGAAAGCTTTGTCCGCCCAGCCACCAGTTGCCCAGTAGTGTAAGCGTGGCTACTACTAACACAGCCGGAATGAACACCGCACTAATCTTATCTGCCAATTGCTGCACCGGTGGCTTTTCAGCCTGTGCTTTTTGCATCATGGCTACAATGCCGCTCATCACGGTGTCTTTGCCCACGGCGGTCACATACGCTTTCACATTGCCATTTACCACCACACTGCCCCCTATCAGCAGGTCGCCCTGCTTTTTGAAAACCGGCGTGGCTTCGCCGCTCAGCAGTGCTTCACTCACTTCTGCTTCGCCGCTTAGCATTTTACAGTCGGCAGGCACTTGTTCGCCACTGCGTATCAGCAGCAGGTCGCCAGTGCGCAAGCTGGCGCTGTCTACTTCAAATACCTGCTCGTGGTGCTGATCATCGTAGGCAATCATATTGGCCTTTACCACCTGCTGCTTGGTCAGCCGTTTTATTTCGCGTTGGGTACGGGCTATGCTTACATCTTCCAGCCAGTTGCCAAAAAATACAATGGTGATAATGCTGGCGGCGGTTTCAAAAAACAAGAAATCTTCGGGCCGATGCGTAAACAGTCCATAAGTGCTGTAGGCAAAGGCGGCCGCCGCCCCCATGGTTACCAGTACATCCATGTTGGGAATACCGCCTTTGATAGAGCGCCACGCACTTTTACCAAAGTACTCCATGCCGATCAAAAACACCGGCAACGCCAGGCCAAACTGCACCCACGGCTGCATGAGCCAATGAATGTGTACACCCGGCAGCATGTGCAGCATGAGCAACAGCGTAAAAGGCAGACTGATCCAAAAACGCAGCATGTACTTGCTCAGTGGGGCATGCTGCTGATGCTGGCCGTGCGCCTGATTGGCATCAGCCTGTTGCTGTACCGCGTAGCCGAGGCTTTCTACCTTTTTCTGCGCTGCAGGCAGCTTTGCTTCATCGGGTGCTTCAAAGCTTACTTCGCCGGTAATAGCGTTCACCGCAATATTCATCATGCCCTGCTTCTCCAATGCCTTGTTGATATTCAAAGCACAGTTGGCACAGGTAATTCCATCTACTTTCCACGCTACTTTTTCCATAATCATTGCGGCAGCCAACTTATTTGAATCTGTTTTCTCACTCACGCTGGCGTCTACTCGTCTTTTTGTTGGCTGCCTGTTGCAAATTTACCCAGTACTGTTGCAAAAAAGCTGTTAGCGGTCACCTAATAACGCAACGCCGCTGCAAGGGCCAAAATCTTCCGTTTTTCGGCAACAGGCAGACGGCCTGTATCTTGCGCCGCATGGAGTTTTCCTACCATTTATCGCAGTTGCCGGCCGCAGCCCGCTGGCTGCTGCAGCAAGCTGGCCAGCGCAGCGTGATAGCGCTGTTTGCTCCCATGGGCGCCGGCAAAACCACCCTGAGTGGCGCCCTACTGCAGGCGCTGGGCAGCACCGATCATGCGGCCAGCCCCACCTTTAGCCTCATTAATGAGTATGCGCTGCCCGATGGCAGCACGCTGTACCACATGGACTGGTACCGGCTGAAAGATGAAGAGGAAGCCATTGCCGCAGGTATAGAAGATGCCTTGTACAGCGGCCACCGCTGCCTGGTAGAATGGCCCGAGCGGGCCCCGGCCCTGCTGCCGCCCGATGCACTGCGTGTAGAGATACTGCCCACCAGCCCCGAAACACGGCTGTTGAAAGTGGCAGCCGCCCACTAACTTTATCGGCCCGGGCATTTGTCCGGGCTGTTTGTTTTTCATTACCGATCGTATTCTGCCCCCTGCCATGTCGAAACCTATCATCAGCGGATCATTTAGCTACGAAACACTGGAAGAAACACTGGACGTGAAAACCAAGGGAGCCGAACTTTTTATAGGCGTGCCCAAGGAAACCGCTTTTCAGGAAACGCGGGTTGGGCTGATACCCGAAGCAGCCGGCGTGCTGGTAGCCAATGGGCACGATGTATGGGTAGAAAGCAAGGCCGGCGAAGCCAGCGGCTACACCGACAAAGATTACGCCGAGGCGGGTGCCAAAATAAAATACGACCACAAGGAGATCTATAACTGCGACATCCTAGTAAAAAGTGCGCCGGTGGTAGAGGAAGATTTGCCACTGCTGAAACCCAACCAGTTCATCATTTCGCCCATTCACCTGAGTGTGATGAAAGCGGGTATTCTGCAGGCCATGATGGAAAAAAAGATCACCGGCCTGAGTTTTGAAAACCTGAAAGACGACAGCGGCACCTACCCCATTGTGCGCAGCATGAGCGAAATAGCCGGCAGCGCCAGCATATTGATAGCCGGCCACTACCTGAGCCAGGGCGGCCGCGGCAAAGGCATCTTGCTGGGAGGCGTCAGCGGCATTCCACCTACCAAGGTGATTATTTTAGGCGCTGGTGTAGTAGGCGAGTTTGCGGCCCGCACCGCACTGGCCATGGGCAGCAGCGTAAAAGTGTTTGACAACAACGTGTACCGCCTGAAGCGCCTGCAGGACACGCTGGGCCACCGGGTATGGACCAGCGTAATAGAGCCCCGCATTTTGGCTAAACAGCTCAAAACCTGCGAAGTAGCCATTGGCGCATTGGGCAGCGAAAGCGGCCGCACCCCCATAGTAGCTACCGAAGACATGGTGGCCAATATGCGCCCCGGCAGCGTCATCATTGATATCAGCATCGACCGTGGTGGCTGCTTTGAAACCAGCGAAATAACAACGCATGAAAACCCCGTGTATGTAAAGCACGGCGTGGTGCACTACTGTGTGCCCAATATACCCAGCGGCTACAGTCGTACAGCAAGCCATGCTGTGAGCAATGTGCTGATGCCGCTGCTGCTGAACATAGCAGATACTGGTGGCCTCGATAACTATGTGTGGAACAACTTCAACATTCGCACGGGTATTTACATGTTCAAAGGTGCCCTCACCAATTTTCACCTGAGCGAACGCTTTGAGCTGAAATACACCGACCTGAACCTGCTGATGGCCAGCATGGGCTAATGCCCGAATTGCGTAGCTGGCAGCACACGCACCCCTTCAAACAATTGATCGCATGCAAACGCTTCGATGGATGCTGGCTTCGGCCCACCTGCTGGGCTTAGCTGTTGGGTTTGGCGCCTGCTGGCTGCGGGCCAGCCGACTGCAGGCACTGGCACGGCAGCAAGGCAGCATACAGGCCGTGCTGGCGGCCGACAACTGGTATGGACTGGCGACCCTGCTTTGGATAGGCACCGGCCTTTGGCGAGCATTTGGCGGCGCCGAAAAAGGCAGCGACTACTACCTGCACAGCACTGCTTTTCTGGTAAAAATGGGGTTGTTCATCGTGGTATTTGCGCTGGAATGGGTACCGATGATCGCCTTCATTCGCTGGCGCATACAGCTGAAAAAACAGCAGCCGCCCAACACACAGAAAGCTGGGCTTTTTGCTACCCTTACGTATCTCGAACTCTTCGTCTTTCTACTGATGGTTTTTGCGGCCACCGCTACGGCTCGTGGCTTGTGGTACTAAAGTTGAGAGGCGGTTATGAAATACTTCATTACCGCCTCTCGCACATATCCAAAAGGTCCAAAAGGCAACTTGCCCTCGCTTAGCTATTACGCAATCGCAGCCAGTCCATAAAGGCACTAACTAACGCAATGACAATGAATACCAACCAAATCAACAGTAACGGCAGGTGTTTTTTCCTGTCCCAAACCTTTAGTCGGAAGATCAAGATTAAAGCAACCACATAGAAGATGATGTAGAATACGAAGTTTGCCTTAAATACCCTGAACACCATAATTCCACAAAAGCTCATCAAGAAAAAGAATTGTCCTTTTGTAATTCTAGCCATAATAATCAAGTCGTCATTGGATGTTCGCACCAGTAATAATCAGAAGCTGCTTCAGAAAGGCAAGTTGTCAATTGAACAGTAATTGCAAGAGCAGCCGCACCCATTGCGACAGGTCGACCAAAGATGGTTAACACTCCTAAACCTGCCTCCGCAGCAAAAACTAATTTACACTCCATCTTTTCATTTTCGTACTGCCTCCGACAGGCGGACATTGCTTGGCCGTACGCCACAATGCCATTACCACCAAACTCCTCAGATGCGGTATTCCGACTTGCTAAAGATACTCTTCGTTTTACCTCATTGCGATCAAGATTTGATGCATAAGGATAAGCGGACCTAAACTTTGCAGCTGCATCACAATATGAAGTAAATGCATTAACTAGTTGGGATGAAGCACCTAATTCCCGCAAGATAGTTGCCTGCTGGTCAACGGAAAGAGAAGTTTGCAAACGAAACTGAACACTTTTCTCCGAGAGCCCTTTTGCTATTTCAGGACTACTCTGCAATGACTCCGCCAGGCCCTCTGATGCTTTTAGAACAGCCTGGAATTCGACAGAAGAAATAACGCTGTCGAGAGGAAGGTTCTCTTTGCTGACTGGACTTTTTTCGCAGGAAACAAGAGTGGTGATCACTGTTGCAAACAGGGATGCCTTGATTGCCTTTACAATCTTCATTTGTTTAAGTTTTAGATTCTGAATACCCGCAAACTGCGAGATTAACGGTTCGAAATAAAAGCTACAACTTTTATTAACTAAATAATATTTTTGCAGCCATGCTTTTTTGACAAATATCAAAAATACATATGGGCGCAAATAAGTCAGATATCCAACCCGCCGATGGCTTTGTAGTCGTCTCGCTGTGGCGTAAACACATCGAGCAGGCGACAATGGCTGAGTGCCCGCCCACCATGCAGCACGCCGGATGGAATATGGCAAAATCGCCCGGGCTCCAGCACCTGCACCTCACCGTCAATCGTCATTTCAAATTGGCCCTCCAGCACAAACGATAGCTGCTCGTGCACATGGCTATGCAGTGGCACGGCGTGGCCCGCTGCTACTTCTATAAAGTTCAGCGTTTGCTGTCCGGTGTGCAGCAGCTTCGACCAAAAGCCCGGTGCTATTTCACGGGCGGCTATGTCATCAAATTTGAAGAAAGGCATCGGGAGCAAGTTTGAATGTTTGAGGGTTCGAGAGTTTGAGCGTTTGAGCGTTCACGGGTTCACAAGTTCACAAGTTTCGGCGTGGATGGTTCGAACATGAATGAACAATGCCTTCGACTCATGCACACATTCACCAATCAACCAATTGACGCATCAACCAATTCACTGATTCACCATTCAACCCATCACTTAAAATCAGCAATCGCAATGCGCTGCTGGCAGAAAGAAATTTCCTGCTCATCATTGCTGGCAATGAGCACCAGCCGGCCTTTGGCAAACTGCTGCATCCATTGGTGATACATGGCAATGCCTGCGAGGTCGAGATTGCTGGTGGGCTCATCCAGCAGCAGCAGCACCGATTGGCTGCAAATGGCCTGCGCCAGTTTTACCCGCTGCTTCATACCACTGCTGAAATAGCGCATCTGTTGGTGGCGGGCAGCCCCTAACTGCATCAGCTCTATCAGCCCGGCGGCATCCAGGCCAGGCAGCCAGGGCCTGAACTTTTCATGAAATGCCAGAAACTCCGTCAGCGTCAGCTCCTCAATCAGTTCGAGATAAGGGGCGCACAGCGCTACTTGTCTAAAATAATCTTCGGCCGCCACCGGCTGGCCCTGCAGGCTCAGCGCAAGTTCACCTTCGCTTTTCTCCAGCGCACCGGCTATTACCTGCAGCAGGGTACTCTTGCCGCTGCCATTGGCACCAGTAATGGCCACCGGCGCATCGGCCGTTACGGTGGCGTTCAGGCGCCTGAAAATCCAGTGCCGGTTGTAGCGTTTTCCCAGGTTGGTCAGCTGTAGTTGCATATGGCTTGTAAGCAGGCGCAAAATAAAGAAGTCCTCCGCGGGGCCGAAGGACTTTTACTATGGTAGCAGGTGCTTATTCGTCGAGGGCACCTTTGGTAAACCGCTTGATGATGCCGCGGCCGCTGTCGCGGATGAAAGTGACGATTTCATCCCGCTCATCGCTGATGGGCAGCTCCTCTTCAATGTACTCCAGCGCTTGCGAGGTGTTCATGCCTTTGTTGTAAATGCAGCGATACACATCGAGGATGTGGTTGATCTGCTGATTGCTGAAACCACGGCGCTTAAGGCCCACCGAATTCACACCGGCATAGCTCAGCGGATTGCGGCCTGCTTTGATGTAGGGCGGCACATCTTTGCCCACCAGGCTACCACCCGATACAAAGGCATGCTGCCCGATTTTTACAAACTGGTGAATGGCACTCACGCCACCTACCACCGCCCAGTCGCCCATTTCCACGTGCCCGGCCATCTGCGTATTGTTGCTCATAATGCAGTTGTTGCCTATCACACAGTCGTGGGCTATGTGGCTGTAGGCCATTATCAGGCAGTTGTTTCCTATTTGGGTGCGGCCGCGGTCTACGGTGCCACGGTTCACGGTCACAAACTCCCGGATGGTGCAGTTGTCGCCAATTTCAGCCGTGGTTTTTTCGCCGGTAAACTTCAGGTCCTGTGGAACGGCACTGATAACTGCCCCCGGAAAAATGCGACAGTTTTTGCCAATGCGGGCCCCTTCCATGATGGTCACATTGCTGCCTATCCAGGTGCCTTCGCCAATGGTTACATTGCCATGTATCACCGTAAAAGGGTCCACTTTTACGTTGTCGGCCAGGCGGGCATCGGGGTGTATATACGCCAGCGGATGAATCATAATTAGAGTAGTTTGGCCATCGGGGACGGCATAGGCTGGCCGCTTTGGTTGGCTTGTTAATCGTCAAAAATAGCGCCGACGACCGTTCCGTCCGGCATTTTAGCATTTACTGTTACACCGTTTTTAGCCAGCCCGCTTTACCAACTGGGCCAGCATATCGGCTTCGGTACACACTTTGCCACCCACATACACCGTACCCCGCATGCTGCAAATACCACGCCGGATGGGCTCCAGCAGTTCCAGCTTCAGCAGCATGGTATCGCCGGGGCGTACCATGGCTTTGAACTTGCAGTTATCAATTTTCAGAAAGTAAGTATCGTACTGCCCGGGCGGCATAGCATTGATACAAAGGATGCCGCCGGTTTGCGCCAGCGCCTCAATCTGCAGTACGCCGGGCATCACGGGGTTGTTGGGAAAATGCCCCTGAAAAAACCATTCATTAAAGGTGACATTCTTCACGCCCACAATGCTGGTCGATGTCAGTTCGAT
>CANHEC010000083.1 GCA_947459455.1 Chitinophagaceae bacterium | reverse complement strand
GGCTACGGCAGTAAAAGAAAGAAGCCATGAGTGAATCAATACCATCACAAGAAGCGCAGGCAGCCGAGGGCAGTACGCCACCGGCGCAGGCCGGTCCGCCTGTTGCCGCCAAATCAATAGCCGAGCTTGCTGGCCCCACGCCTTTCCCAGGCACCGTGCACCAAACGCCAGGTGGTGGCATTTTGGTAAGTGCCATGGATGAGGTGATCAACTGGGCACGCAGCAATAGTTTATGGCCACTCACTTTCGGCACCAGCTGTTGCGCTATCGAAATGATGAGTGCCTACAGTGCCAAGTACGATTGGAGTCGTTTTGGATTTGAAGTGGCCCGTGCTTCAGTGCGGCAGGCCGATGTTATCATCATTGCCGGTACCATTGTAAACAAAATGGCACCGGTACTGAAGCGCCTGTACGACCAGATGGCCGACCCCAAATACGTAGTGGCCATGGGTGCCTGTGCTACCAGTGGCGGTCCGTTTTTCTACAACACCTACAGCGTAGTAAAGGGTGCCGACCACGTGATACCCGTAGATGTATACATAGCCGGCTGCCCGCCACGGCCCGAAGCGCTGATACATGCCCTCATGTCCTTGCAGGTGAAAATAAAAGCCGGCATGACGCGGGAACAGATCAGAGGCGAAATGAAAACAACCAGCGAATAATCGGCGGCTACAATAGCCGCACAATACAGCACCCACATGACCAAAGAGGAACTTAAGCAACTACTGACCGAACGCTTTCCGGATAATGCGGTGGACGATGCTGGTCAATTTTTGCAAATACAAGTGCCAGCCAGCCAGTGGGGCAGTTTCGCGTTGTTTTTGAGAGACACCCCTGAGTTGCAGTTCGACTTTTTGTTTTGCCTGACCTGTGTAGACTGGTTGAAGCACCTGACCATGGTGTATCACCTGCGCAGCGTGTACTACCGGCACGAGCTGGTGGTAAAATGCCAGCTGGACCGGGAGCAGCCAACCATTGCAACAGTTGCGCATACCTGGCGCACGGCGGAGTTTCATGAACGAGAAGTGTATGAACTGTTTGGTGTAAAGTTTGAAGGCCACCCCGACTTGCGCCGCCTGATACTGCCCGATGAATGGGAAGGTTGGCCCCTGCGCAAAGACTACGAAGACCCGGTAAACATGATAAAACTGTAAGCTGCCAGTATGTACCGCGAAACTGATATTATTCAAACCATTCCGGGTACCGATGAAATGGTGATCAATGTGGGGCCGCAACACCCCAGCACGCATGGCGTGTTGCACCTGGTCATCACTATCGACGGCGAAACGGTGAAGAAGGTAGAGCCGCACCTCGGTTATATCCATCGCAGCATCGAAAAGATGTGCGAGAGCCTCTCTTACCGACAATTCATCTACACCACCAGCCGCATGGACTACCTGTCGGCGCATATCAATAACCACGCTTGTGCCCTGGCGGTAGAGCAGGCCATGGGTATAGAAGTACCACTACGGGCACAGTATATCAGAGTGGTAATGGATGAGCTTACCCGCATAGCATCGCACTGCCTGTGGTGGGGGTCGGTAGCCATGGATTGTGGTGCTGTCACTCCGTTCTTTCTTGCCTTTCGCGAAAGGGAAATGATCAACACGATCATGGAAGAGACCTGCGGTGCCCGCCTCACCATGAACTACATGGTACCCGGTGGCGTCATGTTCGATCTGCATCCCAATTTTCAGCGAGATACCAAAACGTTTCTGGCACACTTCCGTAGCAAAATAGATGAGTATGATGAGCTGGTAACAGGAAACATCATTTTTCAAAACAGGCTTAAAGGGACAGGCTATATCAGCAAGGCTGATGCCATTTCGTACGGATGTACAGGCCCCACAGCCCGTGGCAGTGGTGTAAGCTGCGATGTACGGAAGTGGTATCCCTACGAGGTGTATCAGCAGGTACAGTTTGACGAAATACTCGAGACGGCCGGCGATAGCTTCGCCCGATACCTGGTAAGGCTGGCAGAGCTGCGCCAATCTATTTCCATCATTGAGCAGTTGATCGATGAGATTCCGGCAGGCGAGTTTCAGGCTAAAACAAAAGCGGTGCTGAAGCCACCAAAGGGAGAGTTCTACTCAAGGGTCGAAACGGCCCGCGGTGAGTTGGGTGTGTACATTGTAAGTGAAGGCGGCACCACACCTTATCGCATTAAGTTTCGCAGCCCCGGCTTCAGCAACCTGAGTGCGCTGGACCACATGGTGCGTGGACAAAAAATAGGCGATCTGGTAGCCATCATGGGAACCCTTGATTTGGTGATACCCGACATAGACCGATAGCAGCAACCTATACAAACGAGTAACATGAGTTTTGAAGCACTGGCAAACTGGATACACAACTGGCTGTACGAAACACTACATCCCACCGTGGCATTGCTGGTAGAGTTTGCCATTGTGGGGGTGCTCATCATTGGCCTGTTTGCAGTGCTGGGCCTGGTGCTGGTAATGATGGAGCGTAAAGTGAGCAGTTGGATGCAGCTGCGGCTGGGGCCTAACCGAATTGGGCCATGGGGTTGGTTTCAGACCGTAGCCGATACTGTGAAGCTGATTGTAAAGGAGGGGATGACACCCAACAATGTAGACAAGCTGTTATTCAATCTGGCGCCTATGCTGGTCATCGTGGTGTCCATGGTGATCATGGCGCCCATCATGTTTGCCAAAGGCATTCAAATATGGGATATTAATATCGGTGTGCTGTTTGTGGCAGCGGTCAGCTCGCTGTCTATCATTGGCGTGCTGATGGCTGGCTGGGCCAGCAACAACAAGTATTCGCTGCTGGGTGCTATGCGCAGCGGCGCTCAAATTGTGAGCTACGAGTTGTCGGCCGGCCTGTCGATACTGGTGATAGTAGTATTGACGGGTAGCTTGAAGATGAGCGACATCGTAATGGCGCAGGCCGATGGCTGGTGGCTGTTCAAGGGACATGTACCTGCCATCATTGCGTTCGTTATTTTCATTATAGCCGCTACGGCCGAAACCAACCGTGCTCCATTTGATCTGGCAGAAGCAGAGAGTGAACTGACAGCCGGCTTTCATACCGAGTATTCGGGTATGAAGTTTGCCCTGTTCTTTTTGGCAGAATACGTGAACATTTTTGTGGTGTGCGCCATTGGAGCCACGCTTTTTCTGGGCGGTTGGATGCCGTTTCATATTGGCAGCTGGGAAGGATTTAATCATGTGATGGACTACATCCCTTCATCGGTGTGGTTCTTTGGCAAAACCTTCCTGCTCATTTTCGTCATCATGTGGTTCCGTTGGACCTTTCCGCGGTTGCGCATCGATCAGTTGTTGAGTCTGGAATGGAAATACCTGCTGCCTATCAGCATGTTCAATATACTGTTGGTCACCATCATTGCGCTGGCAGGCTGGCATTTTTAAAAACCAATGCCGCTGGCAGGTACATCGGAAGATCGCTTGAAAACAGACGACGCATCATGACACTGAAGCAATACTTTAAAGACATTTTTACCGGCGTAAAAAGCCTGGCTACCGGCATGCGAGTGACCGGGGGCTATTTCTTGCGTCACCACAAAGAGAAGATAACCGAACAGTACCCGGACAACCGCGACAAGCTGGTATTAGCCGAACGCTTCCGGGGTGAAGTGGTGATGACCCACGATGACAACAATGAGCATGCCTGCACCGGCTGCACGGCTTGCGAACTGGCTTGCCCCAATGGTACTATCAAGATCATTACCAAGTTTGACATGACACCGGAGGGAAAAAAGAAGAAAGCACTCGATACGTTTATTTATCACCTGGAGCTCTGTACTATGTGCAACCTGTGCGTGGAGGCTTGTCCTACCAGTGCTATTACCATGGCACCCACGTTTGAGCACAGTGTGTTCGACAGGAGCCAGCTGATTAAGAAACTGAACAAGCCGGGTAGTAAGATCAGAGAAGGGGTAGAGTAGGCGTATCAGGAAACCAGAAGAAACAACCAACATGACACTTGCTCAAATAGTTTTTTACCTGCTGGCCGCTTTCACGTTGGTGATGGCGTGGCTCAGCGTTAGTGCCCGCCAATTGTTTCGCTCGGCTATCTGGCTGCTGTTTGCACTGGTAGGTGTGGCTGGCATCTATTTCTGGATGGAAATGGAGTTTATAGCAGCTGTGCAAATTGTGGTGTATGTGGGCGGTGTAGTGGTGCTCATCATTTTTTCCATCTTTCTTACCAATCAGTCGGGTGATGATATGCCGCTGGCTGGCATACGGCGCCGCATAGCTGCCGCGTTGGCGGTACTGTTCGGCATTGGCTTTACGGCATCGCTGGTGGCTGGCCAGTCCTTTACGGCCAGTACTCAGGTGTTCGATAATGAAGTGAGCCGTATTGGTCATGCCATGCTGGATACCGGCGTGGGTGGCTATGCGCTGCCGTTTGAAGCCGTGAGCCTGCTGCTGCTGGCGGCCATGGTAGGCTGTATAGTCATAGCCATGAAAGATGGCGGCAAAGAAAAGATCAACTCAGCGGCTACCGCTGCAGCAACAGAGCAAAACCAGCAATAACAAATGTCTATGGTGCCTGTTTCACATATTCTTTTTTTCAGTACGGCGCTGTTTTTTATAGGGGTGTATGGCTTGCTGACACGCCGAAACATGATTGCGCTGCTGATGAGCATTGAGCTGATGCTGAATAGTATCAACATCAATTTTGTGGTATTTAACAAGTACCTGTGGCCCGGCCAGCTCGATGGCGTTTTCTTCAGCATTTTCATCATTGCTATTGCAGCGGCAGAGGCAGCCGTGGCCATTGCCATCGTTATCAATTTGTATCGCAGCCATCTGAGTGTAGATGTAGACGACGCTGCCGAACTGAAATATTAAAACTGCCCGGCTATGAACTACGCACAGTTTGCTGCTTTCATTTTGCTACTGCCCTTGCTCAGTTTTGTGGTATTGGGCATTTGGGGCCGTCGTTACTTTCCAAGGCTGGCAGCCTGGCTCGGTACGGCCTCGATGGCGGCTGTATGCGCACTGTCGCTGTATGCAGCCTTTCGTTACTTTTTTGTTGATGGTAGCGTTGGGGGAGTCTTTCAGCCCATCATTGCCATGCAAGTGCCGTGGCTGGAGTTTGGCTACAAAAACCTGAGCATTGATCTTGGCCTGTTGCTCGACCCTATTTCGGTGATGATGCTGGTAGTTATCAGCCTGGTATCGCTGATGGTGCACATATTCAGCATGGGCTATATGAAAGGAGAAGAGCGGGTGCCGACCTACTATGCGTTCCTGTCGTTGTTCAGCTTTAGTATGCTCGGGCTGGTGCTATCAGTCAATCTTTTTCAGATCTACATTTTTTGGGAGTTGGTGGGTGTTTCATCTTTCCTGCTTATCGGCTTCTTTTTTACCAAGCCCAGCGCAGTGGCGGCCAGCAAAAAGGCTTTCATTGTTACACGTTTTGCCGATTTGTTTTTTCTCATCGGTATTCTCATCATGGGTATTCAGGCGGGGTCATTCGATTTTGGCATGTTGTTGCAGCAACTTACCAATCCGGCCAGCGATGCATCGGTGGCGATGGCCTCTGCTGGTTTTCTGGGGCTCAGCGCACTTACGTGGGCATTGGTACTCATTTTCATTGGGGGGGCGGGCAAGTCGGCCATGCTGCCGCTGCACATTTGGCTGCCCGATGCTATGGAAGGCCCCACGCCCGTATCAGCACTGATACATGCCGCTACCATGGTGGTGGCCGGTGTGTACCTGGTGGCTCGTTTATTTCCTGCGTTTCAGCTGGATGCAGTGGCCATGCAGGTGGTGACCTGGGTCGGAGCCAGTTCGGCGCTATTTGCCGCCGTCATTGCATGCACCCAAACCGATATAAAACGGGTACTGGCTTACAGTACCATGTCGCAAATAGGCTACATGATGTTTTCGCTCGGCGTCGGTGGCCAGGGTGAGGCGGCTGCGTTGGGATACACGGCCTCTATGTTTCACCTCTTCACGCATGCATTCTTCAAATCGCTGCTGTTTTTGGGCGCCGGCGCAGTGATCCATTTTGTACATAGCAATGACATGCGGGATATGGGCGGTTTGCGTCGCCTGATGCCGCTGACGCATATCAGTTTTCTCATTGCCTGTCTGGCTATTGCCGGTGTGCCACCGTTTGCGGGCTTCTTCAGCAAAGAAGAAATTTTATTGGCGGCCTGGCAGTCGAATCAGGTGGTGTATTACCTCGCTTTGTTTACGGCGGCACTCACAGCATTCTACATGTTCCGGCTGTACTTCATGATTTTTTGGCAGACCGATAAACAATATCACCACCACAGCGAAGGAACATGGAGCATGAAGCTGCCGCTGCTGGTGCTGGCTGCACTCAGTATCAGTGCAGGTTTTGTGCCTTTCTCTCAGTTTGTATCGGCCGATGGACGTGCCGCTGCCACGCACATGCATTGGCAATTCTCCATAGCACCGGTAGCGTTGGTGGCGTTGGGCATCGGGCTGGCAGCATGGTTGTACCAGCGACAAAATGATAAACCGGCGAGGCTGGCTGCATCGTTGGGTAGTTTCTACAAAGGTGCTTATCGCAAGTTTTACTTCGATGAGTTGTACCTGTTCGTTACCCATCGCATTCTTTTTAAAATGATTGGAAAGCCGGCAGCATGGGCCGATAAGCGATTGGTAGATGGTGCAGTGAATGCCAGTGGGGATGCCACGATGGCGGCAGCGCAGGCCATCAAAGGTTGGCAAAGCGGCAGGGTGCAGCAGTATGTACTGGTTTTTTTAATAGCAGTGTTGCTGCTGGCAGCTGCATTGTTTTATTGGTTGGTGTAAAAATGGCAATCGCATGAACCTGAATTTATTTCTATTGATACCGGGCCTAACGGCTGTGGGTGCGCTGCTGCTAAGGCAGCAAGGGCAGGTACGCCTGCTGGCACTGGCAGGAGCCGTGTTGCAGTTGCTGTTAGCCATTTGGGCCACGGTGCAGTTCCTGGCATTGCCCGAGGCTGTTACGCCGGGTGCGATGGCCTTTGGCAGCGAATATGCCTGGTATCCATCGCTGGGTATTGTGCACAGCACGGGAGTAGATGGCGTTTCGCTGTCGATGATCTTGCTGACGGCAGTGGTGGTACTGGCGGGCGTATTGGTGTCGTGGAAAGTGACAGATCGTTTTCAGTCGTTCTTCATGTTGCTGATGTTGCTGAGCATGGGTGCTTACGGATTCTTTATTTCTACGAATCTGTTTGTTATGTTCTTCTTTCTGGAACTGGCAGTGGTACCCAAGTTTTTGCTGATAGGCCTGTGGGGTAGCGGCAAGCGGGAATACAGTGCTACCAAACTGGTGCTGATGCTGATGGGAGCCAGTGCCCTGGTGTTTGTAGGGTTGGCTGGTTTGTACTATGGGCAAAGCGATGCCAGCGCAGGTTTTAATATGCAGGCACTGGCCGCCGAACCGTTGCCGTTGGCAAACCAGCTCTTCTTCTTCCCGTTTGCATTCATTGGTTTCGGTGTTTTTACAGCCTTGTTTCCTTTTCATACCTGGGTGCCCGATGGCCACAGCAGTGCCCCTACCGCTGCCAGTATGTTTTTGGCGGGCATCAGCATGAAGCTGGGGGGCTATGGTGCGTTGCGGGTAGCCACATTTTTGATGCCCGATGCGGCGGCCTATTATTCGCCGTGGATCGTACTGCTGGCTGCTGTCGCTATTCTGTATGGTTCGTTTGCTACCATGATGCAAACGGATTTGAAATACATCAATGCTTATTCGTCTGTCAGCCATACTGGCTTTGTGCTGTTCGGTATCGGTATGCTTACCAAAACAAGTTTACAAGGGGCGGTGCTTCAAATGGTATCGCACGGCCTCATGACAGCCTTGTTCTTTGCTGTCATAGGCATGCTATATGAGCGTACGCATACCAGGCAGGTAGAAAAGATGGGTGGTTTGCTCAAGGCGGTGCCGTTTATTTCCACGGTGTTTGTCATAGCGGGCCTCACCTCGCTGGGGCTCCCCGGGTTTAGTGGCTTCGTGTCAGAAATGATGGTATTT
>CANHEC010000082.1 GCA_947459455.1 Chitinophagaceae bacterium | reverse complement strand
TGTAGCGGTAGCTGGCCGGCTGGCCCTTGGCAGGTATGGTAGCTATGCGCACAAAAGCCCTGCCATCGGCACTGCGTTCTACTTCGATGGCTTTGGCATTTACTTCCGTACTCGTTTGCCAGGTCAGCAGGTTGCCGGCCGGGGTGCTGCTGCCCTCAAACGACGCGAGGGTGATGGGCAGCAGCAGCAAATCATTGTTGGCAATGAAGAAGCCACTGAAGCCGGTGGTATTGAAGCTCACTTCCCAGCGGCTGAGGCTGGCATTCCAGACGATGTCGTTATCGGCCGGATCGATGATGAGGCTACCCGCCTGGGTGTAGGTGCCCGGCATGCCACTGCCATCGCTGCTGGTACCGCCAAACTTGAACACCCGCAGGTTGGCAATATTGCCGGCGGCATCGGTAGGCTCCATGGGCAGGTCGGCACCATTGGGCACACTGTTGTACAGGTCAAAATCGGCCTGGGTAAAGTTGAGGGTGACCCTGGCCGTAGCCGTGCTGGCATTGGCGGCGGGCATCAGCTCGTAGCTGCGGGGCACAAAGGGCCTGCCGGCGTGGTAGGGTACGGTATTGCGCACCCATACGCGGCCGGTCACATTGCCGCTGACGGGCGAAGCGCCATTGGGCGTAAGCAGGGCCACGGTGCGGCAGGCACTGGCCGAAGAAGTAGTGATAAACTGACCACTGCCACTGATATTGATAGTAGCCTGATCGAGGTTGGTAGCCAGGCCACCTTCGAGCCCACCATTGCAGGCCGCTGCAAAGCTGCTGACGCTGCCATAGCTGGTGCCCACACTATTGGTAGCATAAGCCGCAAAGTGGTAGGTAGTACCCAGCACCAGGCTGCTCACAGTTTGTGAGAAGGAGCCGGTACCGGTACCCATGGGCACGGCCGTCACGCCGGGCTCGCCAATGGTGGGGGTGGCATCGGTACTGCTGTACACAATGCCGCGGGCCGATACACTGGCGCCGCCATCGGCCGATACATTGCCACCCAGCACGGCAGACGTGCTTTGGATAGTGGCCGCTGCGGTGGTACTGACGGTGGGGGCAAGAGCGCCTACTGTAAAGCTGGTGCCAAAGAAGGGATTGCCCAGCGAGTTGTTGGTAGTACCGGTGGAGGCGCTGGTGAGGCGATAGCCGGTATTTGTCGGCTCCATGCTCAGCCAGTTGGTATGGTTGCTGATGGCGCTGAGCAGCACTTCCCGGGTGCCGGTTTGGGTGCCATTGTACACACTAAAATCGCCATGCTTGCCGCCATTGGCTACCAGCCCCGATAGCGATACAGCCGTGCTGCCATTGGTGAGCTGCGATGGCAGTGCAGATAATGCGCTGGAGAAGCTAAAGTTGGGCAGCATATTGGCCCAGGAGAGCACACCGGCGGAAAAGTTGGTACTGGTGTTGTTGTAAAAGCCGTACACAAACTGCGTAGGAAACTCGTGGGAAATGCCCTGGTATATCAGCCAGTTATCGCCACCGGCACCCATTACCGAGGCAAACCAGCCGCCAAGGGCGCCGTAAGTGGCGACATTGCCCGGAAGGCCCGAAACAACGGACGGTGAACCGGCGGTAATGGTGACCATCAGCACCGTGCCGCGGGCAAGCGGTGCTGTGAGGTTCCATTGTACAGCGCCTTCCGCTGACGAGTTGCTTACCACCGTCGGATCGAAGCTACCGGAGCTAACATAAGAATAGTCGCTCAGGTAGATGGTAGTGCCGCTGCTGATATTGACGGTGGTGACCAGTGCTAACTCGACTCGTGTATTCGACATTCGGTTTACCCCAATGATGGCGATGTCGCCCGGCTGCAGGGTGGTTTGTGCCCGTGCTGCCTGCGGCATCAGGGCCAAGGCTGCCAGCAGGCAGCCGCAAAGCGCTTGAATCGAACAATGCTTTTTCATCACAACAGTTTTTTTGGGGGGTATAACAATCCTGCCGGCACCCGCCGCTCATCGCCAGCGGTCACCTGCATCTTACTTGCTGCTTGTAAAAAGGGAAAAGGAAAAGGGACCCTCACCAGCCCATGGTCCCCATATTCCAAAAATAGGACTCGCATCCACCAGGCATACCCTGCCCGGGCAGTTTCGATATTGTACTACAAGCAGTTAGGAGCGGGTACTACAAACTGGGGGGCTAAAACACCTGGCCCAGGTGCTGCGCCTGTAGCAGGCGGTGCAGGGCGGTGTAGCGGGGCGCCTGCGCAGCCAGGCCTTTGTTTTTTGCTGGTTGCTTACCTGCCCTGCTGCCGATGCAGCAGCCAGCTGGCTTCGCAAAGACCCATCAGCAGCTCCAGTGCGGCTGGCAGCTGCCCCAGGTCGGGCTGGTAGTCGGCTATGCCCATCTTGTCGAGCCCTATTTCCAGCCATTCATCCAGCAGGCAGCGCCAGCCGGCGGCATCCCGGGCTGCAAACAAGCGGCAGAAAAACAGGTGGGGCTGCTGTACTTCGGCCTCATACAGATACAATACCTGGCCGTGGTGGCTTTGGTACAGCCTGCTGAGACCAAGCATCAGCAACCTGTCGGCCTCGTGGGGCAGGGTGGGCGCCAGGGCGGGGTGTGTCTGCCGTTGTGCGGCACCAAGCTGCTGGTAGTCAGCATCGGCCATCGTTATCAGCCGCAGCATGCCGGCATGTATACCCAGCAGCTGCCCCGGCGAGCCCAGCAGGCAGTAAGGCTGGCTGGCCAGTACTGCGCCAAACCAGCGCCACAGCAGGTAGCGCCATTGCTGTACACTGTATTGCTCAAAAAAGGCAGGCAGTATGGCCTGCACCTGCAGCGCAGCGCATGGATGACCGGACATAGACTGGCATTTGCTGTAAAGCAAATACAGCCACCTGCGGTATGCTACCCTGCCGCATGGTATCTTACCACTGCGGGCTTGTGTTTTACCACGCAGGTAATAGCATAGCGCTTTAGCGCCAGCAGCGCTTTTATAAGCGCCAGCCCGGTGTTATATTTGGCACATGGAAAAAGTGATTCATCAGGGCCGCAACGTGAAGCGCTTTCGCGAAATGCTGGGCATTAAGCAGGATGCATTGGCCATGCAGCTAGGCCTGAGCCAGCAGGCCATCTCTTCGCTGGAGCAAAAGGAACTGATTGATGAAAAAATACTGGCCGACGTAGCCGCCCTGCTAAAAGTGCCGGTGGAGGCAATTAAAACTTTTGATGAGGAGAAGGTTTACAACATCATTGGCAATACCTACAATGATAGCTCTGCTAGTGTTATTAACAACTTCAATCCGATGGAGAAATGGATCGAAGCCATGGAGGAAAACCGCAAGCTTTACGAAAGACTATTGAAGGCCGAGCAGGAAAAGCAGGCGCTGTTGGAGAAGCTATTGAGTGAAAAATAGATAATATAAGATCCCAGGCTCAATTCTTCAACTACCGGCTCAAACTATTTCTAGCTGGGGTTATCGTACAAGGTGTACAGGCGGTTACTATGCAGGAGGCGTTTTGTATTGGCATAGCCTTGAGAATCGACTTCAAAAGATTCTGATATTAAAAAGCGGTCGTCAAGTCGTTAAGTTGTGCAGAAGGTTTGAAATGATGTAAGTCCTAATAAAAAAAAGAAGGCGAAAAATCACGCTGGGTTATTTATCACATCCGAAAATAGAGCTGAAATATAGTCAGCTTGATCATGCTGAAAGTATATGCCCTTTTCATTAAACAACCGCATTGAGTTACCGTTCGCCCAATGCTTAACATCGGCAAAACTTGTAGTGGTGACTATAAATGAGTGCAGGAATATGTTTGGATCTTTTGCTTGAATAATCGGTTGAAGATTCATCCGAATATTTTGATGCAACATAACTTTTTCATGTGTAAGACCTGGCAGATGGCGGATGCCTTTGGGATCAATGAAACATATGTTTGTTGCAGTTTCTGTTACCAGCCAAAGGATAAAATCGGGATAGAAGCCTGTGGATTCGAAAAATCCAATTCCCCGTTTGCTTAGGTTTCGCAGTAAGAATAGCTTCTTATCCGAGAAAAAGGAGCTGTTGTGGTGGCAGTAAGTTTTCAAATCGCTAACGAATTTACGTTCACTTTCAACAAGAGCTACCGGGCTTATTTTAATAATATCCTTTAAGCCCTTGCCATCCAAACTGAGTAACGGCTGATACAAATGAGCATCAAAAGTGATAGCGGTGAACCCATTAATTAGTATTTCTTCAGAATTCGGCTTTAGGGCAGAGTTTTCCAAAGCAGTTTTAAGTGCCTGCAATTTTTGAATGATTGGGTCACCTGTACTTCCGCGTTCCACCTGAACCCGATATTCTTTCACTAACCATTCTTCATAAGCGGGATCACTACTTCTAAGTTTCCCTTGATTGTCAACATAAAACTCTATCTCACGGGTCTCCATGTACTGACTCAAGTATCCACTCTTTATCATATTGTACAACCTATCCGTGTATCCTTTCAATAAGGCGATAACAATCTGCTGCCATTCGAAAACCTGCTCGTACGAAGTACCTGCCAATGCATCTGGCGGCAGCAATAAAGTGTACCAATCATGATTATCGAAAATCTTAACCAACAAATGCTTTTGCAATTTCAGGTTGTACCAGCTTCTGGCAGCCTTATGGTCCTGTAAGGCCAGGTAAACGTCATCCCAATTGATAAAAGCTAAATGCGAGGTTGAGAGCTTTTGCTCGAAGATTTGTGGCAATCCCTGACTGTCTTTCTCACTTTGCATAGCTGCCACTTTCGGATACCATTCCAGGATCACTTTACCTCGACCCATACTGACGTTTGGCTCTACAACCACAACCTGCTCTCGTTTGAATTCGATGGAGTCCTTTTGAGGAACCAAAACTTTCAGTCTGATACTATTACCCAATGCAGTAGTGAGCATTGTAGTTAATGTAATCTCCTCCCATTCGCCATCGTTGCTCGGCAATCCTTCCTCAGCCAAAAACTCTTTGAACTGCTGCATATAGTTGGCCCTGACGCCGAAAATGTTGAGCGTTTCAAGCGCTTTGACAAAAGGCCTTGCTTCATCCAATATTTGTTTCTGTGTTTTTCGAACATTACCGTCCGGGCTGACAAAACCTTCGGGCCAAGGGCGTTCCTCTGGTGCCAACGCATCAAACCTCTTTAAACTGAAACCCGCTCCCTTGAGGCGAACGCCACGACCGAACAGTTGAATAATCTGAGCTCCTTCGCCACGGCCAATATTCATGAGGCCCATGGCACTCACACGCCAACTGCTCCAGCCTTCAGTAAACTTACGACTTCCAATTAGTACGTTTATTGGCGAGTCTTTTTGATTGATCGATTGAAACAAAGATTCATTGAACTCTTTAGCCTCGCCTGGTATTTTGTGTGCTTGACAAAGCTTGAATAACGATTGTGCGTCCCCGACATTTATAACACCAAAATAATTATCACCAACTCTTAGACCCAAGTCACCATCCTGACCTTTCAGTTGGTCGATGTACAAGGTAGATCCAGCAATATTTGTCCTGAATACAGTCTTCAAAATGTCGAGATAAACTTCATCAGCTGTTCTCCCTCGATTGAGCAATGCAAAATGATGCCTGAATACGGGAATTCCATTTTGATCATTAACGCCAGACTGATCCTTCAGGAAGGATTCAATGATGGCTTTGCTGGAATTGGAATCCCGAATGAACTCTGAAAAAAACTGCGCTATTGCAACCACATCGGATACTGAACGTCCAGCTTCGGTTCGGACGGCATTGACACTGCCCCCTACAAACACCCATAGCGGCTTATGCAACATGAATACCTGAGCTAACTGAGCATTGCTGCCAAAGAGATGAAGTTGCTGATAAAAGCTGAGTAAGGCTCCTGTAAGGTATTTTCGTACAAAGCTGTTATTGGAGTCGTCATTGATGTTCAAAATACGGTATTCCTTACCATAGCCGTCGTGATAGAAATACTTGTAGCTGTAATCCATTACAATGCTCTTGCTGTATTCCTGCATCAGGCTGGCTTTTTTGGCACCTGCAGCAGCACTTACAGCCTGCCCAAATGTGGCACTATATTCAAAAGCGAAACCAGTGGCACTGAGCTGATCACGACGGCGTTTCCATTCTTCGCCGGCGACGCCCCGATGGCCCTCATCAATTAATACAAGGTTATTTGTTTCAAAACTGTCAACAGCAACGGTCTTCTCACCACTTACGTCTGACAGTTTGCTTATTTCAATCACTTCTACCATTTGCCCGCTATACAGGCTACCACCGCCTTTGCGAAAAAGTTCTGCTTCAATACCGCTATCTGCTAATTCTTGCAAATGCTGCTGGCTAAGTCCTTCATTCGGTGTCACCAACAGTACTTTGTTCATCTCCTTTCCTCTGCCATATAGGTGCAGATAATGCTTGTATTGAAGGATATTGACATGCATCAGCAGCGTTTTGCCACTGCCGGTGGCATTGTATAAGGCAATCTTGTTTAGTTCGGATTCGGTAAATGAATCGCATATCCAGCCCGTTGGATTGGGTACGGTTTGATCCAAAGGATTATTCCACTTATCAACGAATTGATTGAGTGCACTAAGCAACGCTGTCTTGTCAGCAAAAAACTGTTCGAGGTAAAGCTCTGTGAAAAGTAATGCCAGATATTGAAAGTATTTCCAACGAATGGGCTCAGCCCGATGCAAACTAATAGTTTCGGTGTGGCGCACGATATTACAGTCCCAACGCTGTAAGGCAGCCGACAATCCAGCAGGCCATGGTTGTTGCTTCAGGTATTCGTAATACTTTGTTTGACCATCATCGCCCATGCCCTCGTACACAGGGCGCTTAAGTTCTCCGGCCTTTCCACCCACAAGGCTTTCCCAGTCATTTACCCCAAACTGATGTAGTACCCACCTGTTTAAAATGAGTCCCTTGCTCAGCTTTACTGTTGCATTATTCTTCGTTCGTGTTGCTTTTGCCATGACTAATTAGCTATAAAAGCTTTTACGACGGGTATAATAAATTGCTTACCCATGTTTCGCATTCATCCAATCCTTTTGGTATATCGAAGGTTGGAAAGTACAAGAATGAAAGAATATCTAGTGGAGTGCAGCTTCCACCTTGTCCAACACCTGATTGACCTGATTCTCTTCGACTAACTGGACCTGAGATTGACCAACCTTAAATTGAGAAAACTTGTCGCGAATCAATTGCTGCAGCTTTTGATCAGCAGGCATATTGGCAAGCAGATATACCTGCAATATTTTGTTCGCCGTTTCAAGCTCCCGATACCTTCCATCTGTGGCATAAACCTTCTCTTTGATAGCATCTGAAGTGAGGGCAAAATTGATAGGCTGAAAACAATGGAGTACCCCATTTTGGATGGTGTGGCCAAACTTGAATTCGTCATGAGCTGTTTCAACCACATCGGCCTTAAGCTCATTGAAAAACTGGCGCTGCTGAAAATACTTGCGGTATTTGGCGGCCCAAACCTGTTCATCTGGCAGTGGCCGCTTTTCGGCTGTCTTATCAGTATGGGCTGCCACCAAACGCTGGTATAGATCGGCAGTTGCGATCTTGACATTCAGGTCAAAAACAGATTGACTTTCTGTGAAGAACAAGGCGCTGTCATCAACTGGCAAGGCCGAGGATGTGATGGTGCTTATACTGATTTTATCATCTGTAAATACCTCACATTTAGGAGCCATGTATTGGAATTTGAGCCGGCGCTGAATATCTAATAGAGACTTTCTCACAAAGTTGGCGTCAGCCTCAGGAAATAAGCGCTGGAGCCGAATAGTCCGGGTTCGGAATTCAAAATCAAAATCCTTTGCAGCCGGATCGAATACTACTACACCCAAATTAACAAACTCACCGCTAACCCGATCGGGCATATACCTAAGTACCTGATAGTGAAGCAGTTTCATGGAAAAATGGTTTTAAGCTCTTTCTCGAATAGCCGTCGCTGCGTCGCAATGGCTGAAATATGGGTCTGTATTCCCTGGAAGGTATCGATCACCTGCCAGCTGGCGGGCAAAATAGCCCAAACTTCGGTCCAAAACGATACGTCCAAAGAATTTAGT
>CANHEC010000081.1 GCA_947459455.1 Chitinophagaceae bacterium | reverse complement strand
GTTGGTGGCATTCAACTCCATCTTCCAGGTGCTATTCTACAGTATATATGCGTGGATCTTCATTACCAAACTGCCGCCACTGCTGGGATTGCAGGGCTATGAAGTAAACATCAGCATCGGGCAGGTGGCCGAGAGTGTGTTCATCTACCTGGGCATCCCATTTTTAGCGGGCATGCTGGGCCGCTGGCTGCTTACCCGCCTCAAAGGAAAAGAGTGGTACGAGCAGCAATACCTGCCGGCCATCAGCCCCATTACACTGGTGGCGCTGCTGTTTACCATCGTGGTCATGTTTAGCCTGAAAGGCCAGCTGATCGTGCAAATACCCGGCGATGTGCTGCGCATAGCGCTACCGCTCACGGTGTATTTCGTCATCATGTTCTTCTCTGCCTTTTACCTGAGCAAGCGTGCCGGTGCCGATTATGCCCGCAGTACATCGCTGGCATTTACCGCTGCCGGCAACAATTTTGAGCTGGGCATTGCGGTGGCCATTGCGGTGTTTGGCATCAACAGTGGTGCGGCATTTGCGGCCGTGGTAGGCCCGCTGATAGAAGTACCGGTACTGATTTTGATGGTACGCTTTGCGCTGAAGCAAGCACCCAAATTTTTGAAACCAGCTACCGGCAACGGAACAGCTGAATAAACGATCTGCTGATGACAGCCTGCCTGTTGGCAGACAGGGTGCCAACGCCACTGCTGCTAAATAGTAGCACCTGGCCGGGCCCACAAAAAAAATAAACCATGAGTACTCCTGTAAAACTGCTTTTTGTGTGCGTAGAAAACGCCAACCGCAGCCAGATGAGCCAGGCCTTTGCCCGCATACTGGGCGGCGATGCCGTAGAAGCCTACAGTGCCGGCAGCCGGCCAAGCGGCGTGGTAAACCCCAAGGCCATAGCTGCCATGCGTGAACTGGGCTACGACCTGACCACCCACGACTCGAAGAGCCTGCAAGAGGTGGAACGCTTTGCACCTTTTGACGCCGTGGTGACCATGGGCTGTGGCGACGCCTGCCCGTGGATGCCGGCTAAAAAATTCGTTGACTGGCAAATACCCGATCCGAAATACATGGAACCCGCCGAGTTCAACGAGGTACGTGATTACATCCGCCAACAGGTGCAACAGTTGCTGCAAGAACTGGGGGTTTGAATTCGGATTCGAGATTCAAGATTCAGTGGTTGACCCGAGAGAATGATGATTACATGCATCAGTATTTCTGATTTGCAACGACGGTTTTAACCGCAAGGCATGCAAGGGTTGCACAAAGGGCGCAAGGAAAGATCGATAATCGGCAAGGGCTATTGCGGTCTTTGCGTGTATTTCCCTTGCGTCCTTTGCGGTGAAAGAATCATTCCGCTCATTCAGCATTACCCTGTATTTCCCGCCAATGACGCAGATTGACGCAGAAAAGCGCCCCCTCATTCAGCATTCATCATTCACCATTCACCATTACTACCTCGGCGCTCCCATCATCATCATGCGAGGACCACCCGGACCTGCAGGGCCGGCGCCAAACTTGCTCAGGTTGAAAGTGAAGCTGAGTGTGAAGTAGCGACGCAGCACGGTGTAGCGGGTATCTTCCACGTAGTTGCCGGTGGTCACCCGGCTGATGCCGGTATTTTGATTGAGGATATCGTTGGCCCGCAGGCGCAGTTCGCCGCGTTTGTTTTTGAGAAATGATTTGGCCACGTAGGCATTCCACAACGTGAAACGTTGGTTGAATCCATCAGCCCGGCCGGTATTGGCGGTGAAGGCCACATCGGTACCAATGGTAAAGCCCTTGGGCAGGTACCAGTTGGTTTCGGCATCGGCGGTATAGGTAAAGAAGCTGGTGTTTTGCGCTGCCTGCAGCGAGTACAAGGCACGGTTCCAGGCTACACTGCCACCGATGTTTACATCGAACAACTCTTTGTAGTTGTAGTTCATGCTCAGGCGCTGGCTCAGGTTGTAGTTGTTGATGCGGTTGTTCTCCTTGTTCAGCAGGTTCACATTGCGGTTGAGGCCGGCGCCGGTGGTTAGGTTCAGGTTGGCACGGCTCTCGCCGATTTTTACAGGCAGACCGATAGTCGCATTGGCATTAAGGCTGTATATACCGTTCACGTTTTCGTAGGTGGTATAGCGGCCGCCAAACTGCCCGATACTATCGCTGCTCACAATGGCATTGCTGGTTTGCCGTGCATTTACAAACAGGAAGAAGCTCTTCATGGTGTAGGGATCGAAGCTGCTATAGTTGACCCGGAAAGCATTAGAGAACGACTGCTTCAGATTGGGATTACCACGGGTGATGTTCAGCGGATCGCTGATGTCTTCGAGCGGCTGCAGCTGCGTGACAGAGGGGTTTTGTACGGTCCCGTTGTAAAACAGGCGGAAATTGCGATAGCGATTTTTGCCAATCTGTACCTGTGCCGAGGGCAGCAGGTTGAAGAAGTTTTGCGACACAGGCTCCGTCTTGCCCTGTATCAAGCTACTAAGCGTAGCCTGCTGTGCCCGTACACCCACGCTGTAGTTCCAGCCGGTGCGGTTTTCACGGAAAGTAAGGCCGCCGCCGGCATAGCTGTACTCGTTGTCGATATAGTTGGTCAGGCGGTTGTTGGGCCGATCGTACTGGCCGGTGGTGCGGTTAAGGTCAAAGGTTTTGCGATCGTTGATGTTCTCATTGAAGCGGTAAAAAGCATTGAACTCCATGAGCGAACGACGGCTCATCGGCTCGGTGTAGCTCATGTCTACGCCATAGTTGCTGGCAATGGCACGGGTGCTGTTGATCTGGTCCAGCGTATCGCTTCTGAAAATAGCAGCGCCTTTGTACTGCGTATTCACGGTGTACTGGGTGCCATTGGCATCGCTTTGGTTGCGGCCGTAGGTGAGCTGTGTAGAAAACGTGCGGCCAGCGCGGCGAAACTTGTGGCGCCACAGCGCATTCATAGCAAAGTTGTAGCCACTGCTTTCGTTATTGGTGCGGGCATTGCCATCGGTGAGCAAGCCACCGGTTTGGCCCACGGTGTTATAGTCGCGAATGTTTTCGGTAGTGGTGTTTTGATAGCTGAAAGTGGGGGTGACTTTGATAGAATTGAACGAATCAATTTTCCAGTCGGCTGCCACATTTACGCGGTGGTTGTAGTTATTTCTACTGCTGCGGCCCAGTTCGCTGTAGCGCTGGGTGGTATCGGCTATAAAGCTTTGGCGCAGCAGGTCATAGTCGTTGCGCAGCTGCGTACCATTGAAGAAGTAGCTGCTGTTCAGGTCCAGCTTGCCCGATTTGAAATTGTTGTAATTGAGGCCCGCCGCCTGCGTGGCGGTAATGCCCTGCTGGCTGCCGCCCTGCCCGGCCAAACCAATGGCATTGCTGATGGCTGTGGTACCACCACGCCCACCACCGCCGAAACCGCCGCCGCCAAAAGCCAGTGCATCCATCAGGCTGAAGCCTTGCTGGTTCAGGTTATTGGCCTGGCCAATGAAACTCATCTGCTCGCCCTTCTTAAACTTGTTGATATTGGCATTGGCCGTGTACCGGTCATCGGTGCCATAGCCGGCCGATGCCCTGCCAAACACACCGGTTCGCTTATCATTTTTGAGCGTCAGGTTGATGGTAGGCTCACTATTGCCATCATCAAAACCGGTAAAGTCACTTTTGTCCGATTTCTTCTCGAACACCTGTACTTTGTTTACCATATCGGCTTGCAGGTTTTTGGTAGCCAGCTTGGGATCATTGCCAAAAAACTCTTTACCGTCTACCAGGATGCGCTTTACTTCCTGTCCGTTGGCTTTTACGTTGCCGTCTTTATCTACTTCCACACCGGGCAGGCGCTTCAGCAGGTCTTCTACCACGGCGTTGGGTTTGTTTACTTTAAATGAGCCGGCGTTGAACTCCACTGTATCGCCTTTGATGGCTACCGGTGCAGCTATCACGGTAACATCGGCCAGGGTGGCATTGCTGGTAAGCGGTATGGCTGCAAAATCAAACACAGGCTGCGCCTCGGTAATGCTGAACGGTCGTCCTTCTTTGGCAAAACCGGTATACGAAATCAACAGCAGGTATTTGCCCTCATTCAGGCGGCCTACTTCAAAGTTGCCATTCTCACGGCTGCGGGCAAAGCTGATAAGGGTACTGTCTTTGGCATCGAGCACGTTAATGGTGGCATTGGCCAGCGGCTTTTTGGCGGCCGTATCTACTACAATGCCTTTGACCGTACCAATGCGGCCACCAGCCTGGGCAGCTGCGGGACGGACATTGAAAGCAAACAACAACAGCAGCCAGCCAAATACCAACGTGAGACGTGTAAAAGTGCGCATGATTTGAAACGATGAGGCCGCAAAACTACCGGCTGCCGATGACCACACGGGTTAAGTGCGGTGGCTGTAATGTTAATGTAGGTTAACGCCGGTAGCAACGGCATACTGGCTGTACGAAAGGCAAAGGCCTCCACACAGCCGAAACTGCGGGAGGCCGACACCCCAGGCGCTCTGCAGCGCTTCCCCTCCTCTATTCGTTTTCGTCTACCCGCGGCGGTATCAGCTTATACACCACGGGGGTCACCACCCGGCTGAGTACCGTGGATGATATCAGCCCGCCAATGAGTACCAGTGCCAGCGGACTGATGAGCGGATTATTGTTGAGTGCAATAGGAATGAGGCCACCGATAGCCGTAAGCGACGTGAGCACGATGGGCAAAAAGCGGATTTCACCAGCCTGCCGGATGGCCTCGTCCAGCGACATGCCTTCGCGGCGCAACTGGTTGGTAAAATCTACCAGCAGGATGGAGTTTTTTACCTCAATACCGGCCAGCCCAATAAAGCCGATGATGGCCACAAAGGAGAGCGGATTACCCGTCATCCACAACAGCAATACGCCGCCAATAATGCCCAGCGGAATAACGCTCAGTACAATGAGGGTGCTTTTGAATGTACGGAACTCCATGACCAAAATGGTGATGAACAAAAACACGGTGAGGATGATGACGGTACCAAAGCTGCCGCCAAAGGCCTCCTGCTGGCTTTCAGCCTCGCCGGCTGGTACCAGTGCGTAGCCGGTGGGCAAGCGCAGTGCTTTTGCTTTCTCTAAAAACTCAGCCAACACCGTACTGGCCAATGCATCTTTTTTTACAAAAGAGGTAACGATGGCAAAGCGCTTTCTATCGAGGTGGTTGATGGTGACCGGCGAAGTTTCGAAACCGATGCTGGCTAACAGATTGAGTGGCACCGGTGTACCCGCAGCATTGTTTACATACAGGTTGCGCAAGGTTTGCAAAGTAGCATACTCATCACGGGGGGCATTTACCACTACGTTGTAGTCTTCATCCTTGGCATCGTCGGCCAGCGTACCTACCGGCAAGCCGGCTACAGCCAGGCGAATCGTTTTATCGATATCGGCCGTGAGAATACCGAGGGTACGGGCCTTTTCCCGATCAATGCGAATGCGAATGTCGCTCTTGAGCAAGTCAATTTCGTTTCGCACATAAATGGTGCCCGGTACTCGCTCCAGCAGGCTTTTGGTTTGTGCGGCCAGCATGCGCAGCGTATCCAGGTTGTCGCCGGTAATGCGGATGGCCACGGGGGCTTCTACCGGAGGACCTTGCTCAAAATCTTTCACTTCTATTTTGGCACCCGGCAAGGCTAAAAACTGGCCCCGCAGTTTTTCAATCAGGTCTCGCTTTTCGGCAGGATCCACGTCTTCTTTCAGCTGTACAAACAATTGAGCGAAGTCGCTTTTTTCGTTGGCCTGTATCTCATTGTAGTAAATACGCGGATTACCCTTGCCTACATTGCTGGTATAAAATTTCACTTGTGGTTCGCGGGACAGTTGCTGCTCCACATTGCGAACAATAGAATCAGTGGCAGCAATATTGCTTTGCAGCGGCATGTTTACATTGATGAGAAACTGAGGCTTCTCAGAAGAAGGAAACAGCTTGAACCCAATCACCGGAAACAGCATGAGGGAGCCGGCAAAAACAATGGCCGCTACCAGCAGGGTGATCCACGGGCGGTTCAGCGACCGATCGAGCAGGCGGGAGTAACTGCCCTGTATCAGCTTTTGCAAGCCCCGCATGAAGATGTTGCCCTCGGGGCTGTGGTTGGCTTTGAGCACCCGGCTAGCCAAAAAAGGCACAATGGTGAGGGATACCAGCATAGAGGCCAGTACCGACGAGATAACAGCCAGTGGCAGGCTGCGGATGAATTCGCCCGATGCCTCGGGCATAAACGCCAGCGGCATAAAGGCTACAATAAGCGTAGCGGTACAACCTACCACGGCAAGACCAATTTGCTTGGTAGCTTCAATAGCTGCCTGCCGCTTGGTATAGCCGTCGCGTAGCCATCGTTCAATATTCTCTACCACTACAATGCTATCATCCACCAGCAAGCCCAGTGCCACTACCAGGCCTACAATACTCAGCTGATTGAGCGAAAAGCCCATAGCATTCAGCGCTACCAACCCCAGCGCAAGGCTCAGCGGTATAGAAATCATAACAACCAGCGATGCCCTTGAGCCCAACGGCAGCAGCGTGATGAGCACCAATCCGATGGCAATGACGAAATCGAGACCCAGCCCTTGTAAGCGCCGCGATACATTGTCGGCCTGGTCAAAGGATTTCACCAGTGCAATGTTGGCAGGTAGTTGCTTCTCAAATGCAGCCAGTACCGGTTCGTATTGCGACTGCGTTTTAGAAATATTTTGCCCACCTTTTTGTGCCGCAGTCACCAGCACCGCCCGGTGTCCATTGATGCGTACAATGTGTTTGGCCTCTTCGTAGCGAAGTTTTACGTCGGCCACGTCTTTCAGCAGCACCACACTACCGCCGGCATTGTACACTACCGTATTGGCTATTTCTTCTACCGTGTTGTACTTGCCGCTCGTCTTTACGTTGAATACTTTATCGCCGGCCCGCACACTGCCACCGGGTATATTGGCGGCCTCACTTTGTATGCTGCCTACAATCACCCCCACTGGTATTTGCAGCTGTGCCAGTTTGTCCAGCTTCAAATCGATCCGCACTTCCTGCTCCTGCACACCCTGGTACTCGGCCTTTTTCAGCGCCTTCACTTTTTCCAGTTGCTCTACCAGTTTATCGGCCTGGGTACGCAGCTGCTGCATGCTGGCGTTTTCACTTACCAGCGCCACTTGCAGTACGTTTACATCGGTGGGTGTTACTTTTCTTACTTCCAGCTTTACAATGTCGGCGGGTAGTTTATCGCGGATGGCATTTATTTCCCGTACCAGCTCCTGGTATTTGTCATTTACACTGCTGCCATACACAAACTCTACATCCAGCACGGCCACACCATCATCAATTTTTGTTTTGATGCTTTTGATATTCTCCAGCTCGCTGATGGCCTTTTCCATGGGCTTCACTACCAGCTCTTCCATGTCTTTGGGGCTGGTGCCGGGGTATATCACCACTACCGGAAACTGCGGCGGATTGATTTCGGGATCCTCGGCCCGGGGCATGGTAAAGAGCGTGTTGGCTCCTACCACTATGATCATGATAAAGACCACCAGCGTCAGTTGCCAGTTCTTTACCGCGTAGGCTGCTATTTTCATACACAATTATTTGCGCTACCCAGCCGGGCCCACTTCGGGCCGTCGGTAGCCAGCTGATAGATGAAAGAGTGATTACTGAACGATGCGAATGCGACTTTGGTGAGAGAGGTAGGCGCTGCCCGATACTACAATGGCATTGTAGCCCTCGAGACCCTGCAATACTTCCACCTGCTCATTGTAAATACGGCCCAATTGCACCGGAATGCGCTGCACAGTTTGCCGGTCGTTGGTCACAAACACATAGCCCTGTGCACCATCAGCCTCCAGCAAAGCACTGTAAGGGATGCTGGCAGTAGCCTGACTGGTACCGGTAGCAATACTGGCTTTGCCAAACATGCCCACGGCGGGCTGCAGGCCGGCCATTTGTACCCGCAGTTCTACGCTAAAGCTGCCATTGGTCATATCGGCCGCCAGCGCCTTTTTGCTCACGGTGGCTTTCAATTCTTTGCCGGCAAATGCATCAAAGCGAACAGTAGCAGTTTGTCCTTCTTTCAGGCTGGCCCATTCCTGATCGGTCACGCCGCATT
>CANHEC010000080.1 GCA_947459455.1 Chitinophagaceae bacterium | reverse complement strand
TTTGCCCTTGTAGTAGTTTTCTACGGTACCGGTTTTACCACACATTTCTATGCCTTCTATAGCCAGGCGCCAGGCGGTGCCGCCGGGCTTCATTACACGGGCCATGCCTTCGTGCACGGCATCAAACATGCTGTCGGGGATGTGCACCGGCTCTATACGCTGGCGGTATTTGTCCAGCAGGCCAAACTGGTCGCCGCCCTCTATGCTGTCTACCAGGTGAGGGGTGTAGTACCAGCCTTTGTTGGCTATCATGGCAATGGCGTTGGTCAGCTGCAGCACGGTGCTGTTCACCTCACCCTGGCCAATGCTGTTCGAAATGGTATTGCAGGCGTGCCAGCGTGGCCCAAATACTTTTTGGTAACGCTTCGGTGTGGGAATGTAGCCACCACGTTCGCTGGGCAGGTCTACACCCAGGCGGTGGCCCAGCCCAAAATTGTACATGTATTGGTCCCACACTGCCAGGGCCGAGTCTACATTGGGGTACTTGTTTTGCTCCAGCAGTTTGCGGTATACGTTGGCAAAATAGCTGTTGCAGCTCACGGCGATGGCCGCTGCCAGGTTGGGCGAGTGGCCCGCGCCGTGGCACTTGGGCTTGCCGGTGCCACACTCGTAGTAGCCGCCGCGGCAGGGGTAGCCACTGTTTTGGGTAATCACGCCTTCCTGCATGCCTACAATGGCTTGCAAGGTTTTGAAAGTAGAACCCGGCGAGTACTCGCCGGTAATGGCCCGGTTGTACAGCGGCAGGCGAGGGTCGGTGTAAAGTTCAGAAAAATGCTTGCGGCGCTGGTTGCCGGTGAGCAGGGTGGGGCTGTAGCTGGGGGCACTCACCATGGCCAGTATGCCGCCGGTTTGCGGGTCGATGGCGACCACGCTGCCAATCTTGTTGGCCATCAGCTGCTCACCCAGCGCTTGCAGGTCTATATCCAGCGATGAGTACAGGTTGCTGCCGGCTACGGCTGCCGTATCAAACTGACCGCCCTGGTAGGGCTGTGTCGGGCGGTTTTTATTGTCGCGGTTCCAATACTGAATACCCCGCTGGCCCATCAGCACTTTTTCGTAGCTGCGCTCCAGCCCGGTCATGCCGGCGTAGTCGCCCTGGCGGTAGCCTTCGGCACCATATTTCTCCAAAAATTTCGGGTCTACCTCGGCCAGGTAGCCAAACACGTGGGCTGCTGCATCAAACGGATACTTGCGTACCGGCCGCTCCACCAGGTCGAAGGCCGGCTGAAACCGGGTCATTTTTTCCGACAGGCGGGCATAGGTCTTTTCATCGAGCAGGGCCTCAAACACCGATGGCTGGTAGCGGCCATTCTTCACAATGTTGTTGATGATCCGCTTTTTGAACTCCTCCACGCTGATGTTGAGGATCTGGCACAGCAAAGCGGTATCGCAACCCTGCTTCAACTGGCCCGGTACCACTGTCAGGTCAAACAGGGTGGTGTTGTCCAAAATCACTTTCTTCTTCCGGTCGATGATAAGCCCGCGGCTGGGGTAGATCACCTTGCGGTAAATGGCCTGATCGGTGGCCATGAGGGTATACTTGGTACTATTCAGCACCTGCAGATTGAACAACTGCAGGATGATGATGAGAAAAGTGGCGGCAAAAATGATTTGAACAATGCGGCTGCGAACCGAATAAAAGTCGCTCATGGAATGGATGCTCCTCCGTATGGCCTACGAAGTTAGCAGCCAATACACTGCACGGGCCTGCACGCTGCTGAAAAAATTTTGCAAAGCTGTGGTGGCTGCTGCCGCTTGTATTGCATCATCACATGGCCAATACCGCAGTACCCGCCAATGCCCGCTGTGCCTGGGCTACGTGGCGCTGCTGGTGTGCTACCAAAAAGCTGAGCACATCGCCGGCTTGCAGCTTTATCAGCTGGCTGATGGAAGTGGGAATGCGCAACTGTTGCAGCGGCAGATAAGCGGCTTGCTCCAGCAGGTGCAGCAGGTGTTGTTGGTGTGCAATGAATTCCTCCATCACTTGCTGCGAGGGCAGCACGCTGGCCGGCCGGTGATCGGCAGGGGCCTTCATCTTTTTGGTCGCCTGTCCGTTGGCATCGGGCTGCATCAGGCGGGTAAACCAACCGCCCAGCCAGCCGGGCTTCCAGCTGCGCTGTACGGGCCTTGCGGTGGCGCTGGCTTTATCAAAAGCTTGCTGCAGGCGGGGCAGGTAGTAGCGGCTATAGCTGTTCAGGTGTTGCAGGCACTCATTGGCACTCCACCCGCCGGCGGCAGGAGGCTGTGCCAAACTGCTGTGTGGCAGGTGCAGCCATTGTTGTTGGGCCTGTGTCAGTTGTTGCTGCACGGTTTCGGTCAGTGTTTGCAGCATGGCTTGTTGTGTGGGCATGTGTAGGTTTTTTGCAAATGAATGATCGATTGACGCTGCAAACTTCCAACGACTGACGCTGCAAAATCTTGGCCGGCGCCAAGATTTTGGCGGGTTGACTCCCGGGCTAGAGCCGAACGCTACCGAGCAATTTGCTGAAAGTACTGGCATCGAGGCCCAGGTAGTTGGCCAGGTACTTGTGCGGAATGAGCTGCATGACATGCGGGCTCCGCTGTAGCAGGGTCCTGAATTTTTCTTCTGCGGTAAAGCATTGCAGTTCGGCCATGCGCTCCATCAGCCCGCTCATGGAGCGGACGATGGCCTGCTGGGCCAGTTGGTCTACAGCCGGGCTTTGGCGCAGCAGCTGCTGCCACTGCAAGTGGTGGGTGCGCAGCAGTACGCTGCGGGTCAGCGTTTCCAGGCTAAACCGAGAGGGCTGCTGCAGCAGCATTGAATCAAACACCCCGCTAAAGGAGGGGGCGTAAGTAAAAATGAGGGTGGCTTCGCGGCCATCGGGCTTGAGGTAGTAAATGCGCTGAATGCCTTCGACCACAAAATAGAGGTAGCGTTCGGTATCGCCGGCGGCGGTGAGCACCGTTTTGCGGCCTACCTCTACCTGCTGCCACAGCGGGGCGGTCAGCTCCCAATCGGCATCGGGCAGGGGGCCCAGGCGCTGCAGCTGCTCTCGCAGCATGTTCAGTGCGGCAGTACTTGCCTTTTTCATGCAATGAAAACGTGTGAACTAAAGATAGGATGGCCTAGCCGATGCGGCGCTTGCGCAGGGGCCTGAACAGCAACTCTACAATGAGCATGAGCACCATGCTGAGCAGGCTGCTGAAAAATACCTTGCCAAGGAAGTACACAAAATCACCAGCATTCAACCACTCGAGCAGTACCAGCCAGGTGTGGTGAAAAAAGGTAAGAATGAACATGAACAGGGCGTAAGAAGGCAGGCCCATGCTGTAAATGCCGGGGGCACCGGTTTTCAGTTCGCGGGTGTCGCTGGGTACCAGCAGCGATACCAGTGGGGCCCGCATATAGGCTACCCACAGGCAGGCGCTGGCATGCAGGCCCGGTGAGTGCGAAAACAGATCGAGGGCAAAACCCAGCAGAAAGCCCAGCACCAGCATCCACTGCCGCGAAATGCTGAAGGGCATCCACAGCAAAAACTGGAAGTACACAATGGGCGACAGGAAACGATGCAGGGGCTCCACATGGTCGAGTACCAGGGCCTGCACCGCTACAAACAGCAGGAAACGAAACAAGTATTTTATCGGGTCGCTCATGAAGGGGCTGGCCTACTGTTGTTGTTTTTTGATGCGTTGTTCTATTTCCCGCTGCTCTTTCAAAAACAGGTTTTCAATCACATCCACGTAGTCGATGCTGTAGAAATTGGTACCTGGTTTTATCTGAAGGCGGTAGTTATTGCCATCGGTTTCTTTTTCTACCCGGGCAATGGTGCCTACCATGAGGCCGGGCGGATAGTTGAGGCTGATATTGCTGGTAAGCACAGTGTCGCCCACTTTCAGCTCGGTACTTTTGGGAATACCGCGTAGCTGCAGCAAGCCGGCATTGCGGCCATCCCACTCCAGTATACCGCTGGTGCCTGTCTTTTTCAGCATTACGCTGGTGGCATTCTTTTTGTGCAGCAGGCTCATCACAATGGCCATGTTGTCGCTCACATCGGTTACCACGCCCACAATACCGCCGGCACTTACCACGGCCATTTCGGGGGCAATGCCCTGGGCACGGCCCCGCTCCAGCGTAATGAAGTTGGTTTGCGAATTCACCGAATTATTGATGACCCGGGCATGGCGCCACAGGTACTTGCGCACCACCCGGCTCGAATCGAAAAACAAAGAATCCTTTACCAGCGTGGCGCTGCTGTCGATGCTGATAAAGTTTTCGGCCAGCAGGTTGCGCAGGCGATTGTTTTCTTCGGCCAGCCGGCGGTTGTTGTCGCCCAGGCTCAGGTAGCTGGCGGCATTGTTGTACTGCTTGTTGATGCGGCCGGTTACTTCATAGGCCGTTTCCATGTAGCGGGCCTGGTGCGTTTTGTTGTAGCGCACCAGCAGCGCAAGGCTCACCAGCTGCAGTACCAAAAACAGCAGGAAAACCTGGATGCGGCGAAGAAGTAAGAAAAAGTTTCGCATGGCCCTTGAGGGGCTCCCGGGCGGGGAGCAGTGTGCAAATTTTGGTGCAGGCTAAGGGCTGGCTGGCAGCTAGCCAGCTGCAGCGCATCAGCGCATCATGAAGGGGTACTTATCGTAGTTCTTCAAGGCAATGCCGGTGCCGCGTACCACGCTTTTCAGCGGGTCGTCGGCTACATGCACCGGCAGTTTGATCTTGTTGCTCAGGCGCTTGTCCAGCCCACGCAGCAGGGCGCCACCGCCGGTCAGGTACAGGCCACGGCGGTAAATATCAGCTGCCAGCTCAGGCGGGGTGGTTTCCAGGGCTTTCAAAATGGCTTCTTCTATTTTGAAGATGCTCTTGTCCAGCGCCTCGGCTATTTCGGTGTAGCTCACCATGATCTGCTTGGGAATACCGGTCACCAGGTCGCGGCCATTTACCGGTATATCATCGGGCGGATTATCGAGGTCCTTCATGGCGGCACCAATCTGGATCTTGATTTGCTCGGCGGTACGCTCACCTATCAGCAGGCTGTGGTAGCGGCGCAGCGCCTCCATGATGTCGGCCGTAAACTCATCGCCGGCAATGCGGATGCTTTGATCGCATACAATGCCAGCCAGGGCTATCACCGTAATGCCGGTGGTGCCACCGCCAATGTCGATGATCATATTACCCACGGGCTCCTCTACATCAATGCCAATACCCAGGGCGGCTGCCATGGGCTCGTGAATCAGGTATACTTCTTTGGCGCCGGCCTGCTCGGCACTGTCGCGAACGGCCCGCTTTTCTACTTCGGTAATGCTGCTGGGAATGCAGATCATCATGCGCCAGCTGGGAGGAAACAGCGGCTTTTTCGGGTAGATCATCTTGATCATTTCCCGAATCATGATTTCGGCGGCGTTGAAGTCGGCAATTACACCATCTTTCAGCGGCCGCACGGTGCGGATGCTTTCATGGGTTTTTTCGTGCATCAGCAGGGCCTTTTTGCCCACGGCCAGCACCTCTTTGGGGTTGTTGCGGTTCAGGGCCACAATGCTGGGCTCATTTACCACTACTTCCTCGTTATGTATAATCAGGGTATTGGCGGTACCCAGGTCAATGGCAATTTCTTGCGTAAAAAAGTTGAAAAGTCCCATGTGGTCGCTGCGGAATCAGGAAAAATTTGAATTGGGCAAAATTGCAGGAAAGCGAGGTATAAAACAAAGTAGCAGCCCTGCTTTTGGCTGTGTTGGCAATAATTGTGCAGAAGCTTGTGCAGAAAGCGGTTTTATTGCTATTTGCAGGCGGTATTTAACAATCCGTCTTATGGCCTCTTTCCTTTCAAAAATAGCGCTGGGTGTGGTTTTGTGCATGCCAGCTATGGCGCTGGCACAGCAGGCGCCTGCCGACAGTGTCGATAATCCTTCGGCTGATCCGATCCTGCGTCACGCATCTACAAAATAGTTGATCAACCCGCTGAATATCCGGGTGGACCAGAAGGCTGGCGCCGCTTCCTGGAAGCCAACCTGCGCTACCCCAAAAAAGCACAGCGCAGGCAAACGCAGGGAGTCGTCAGGGTGCAGTTTTTGCTGGATACCCTCGGCCGGGTGTCGGACGCGACGATTTTAACCGATCCGGGCGATGGCCTTGGCGAGGAAGCGGTGCGTATTATACGGGAAAGCGGCCGCTGGATCCCAGCCATGCATCGGGGGCGAAAGGTGCGGTATCGGCACATTCAAGCCATTACTTTTCAGCTCGAGTAGCCGGCCGTTGATGGGCTGGTCCTCTTATTTACAAGGCTGATAAACAGTCTTTTACAAGCTAAAAATGCAGCAACGCCGGTCCATCGACCGGCGTTGCTGCATCATTGGGCGGCAGGTGTCGCTTTACTTGCTCACTTCCAGCAGGTGCTTTACAGCGGCCTCCAGTTGGGCGTCTTTGCCTTTCAAAAACTCTTCATACTTCAGGGGTACTTTGATATCTGGCTCCAGCTGCAGGTTTTCCAGCGGGCGGTTTTCCTTCACGCCAAAAAAGGCGATCATGGGAATACCGAAGACCATCGTGGGGTCTATCTGGGTTTCCCACCACACCGCCGTGCTGGTACCCGGTACGGGCATGCCTATCAGCTTGCCAATGCCCTTGGCCCGGTAGGCGTACGGAAAAGCGTGGGCGTCGCTGTAGTTGCTTTCGCTCATCAGTACGGCGCTGGGTTTGGCCCATTTGTCGCGGGGTTCGCCGCCCTTGCTCACCTGGCCGTAGGGCCTAAAAGTGGCGTAGGGCTTGCCATCCAAAAAGTTCGACAGGTCTTCGTGCAGCCAGCCGCCACCATTGAACCGGGTATCTACTATCAGCGCCTGCTTGTCCATGTTTTTGCCCATCACCTTGTCCAGCGCTTCGCGAAATGAGCCATCGTTCATGCCCTGCACGTGCACATAGCCCACTTTGCCACCGCTCAGTTTTTCGGTCTGGTCTTCCATGGTTTTTATCCAGCGCTTGTACATCAGGCTTTGCTCTTCGCCGCTGCTGATGGGCTTCACAGTCAGCTCGTAGCGTGTTTTGGCAGCGGGGTCGTACAGGCTCAGCAGGGTGTTTTTGCCGGCCTTGCGGTTCAGCAGCATGGCCCAGTCGATGGCGTCGGTTATTTCGGCGCCATCAATGGCTTCCAGCACGTGGCCGGCTTTCACGTTGGCATTGGCTTTGGCCAGGGGGCCGCCCACTATCACCTCGTCTATTTTCACGCCTTTGCCGCGGTAGGTTTCGTCGGTCAGTATGCCCAGTGCTGCCGTGGCATCGGGATTGCTGGGGCGGGGGCTGTAGCGGCCGCCGGTATGGCTGCCATTCAGTTCGCCCAGTATTTCACTCAGCAGTACCTGAAAATCGTAGTTGTTATTGATGTGGGGCAAAAAGCGGCGATAAGCCTGCAGGTACATAGGCCAGTCGATGCCATGCAGTTTGGGATCATAGAACTTTTTCTGCACCTGGCGCCAGGCGTGGTCCAGTATGTAGGCTCGTTCGCCGGCCTCGTTCAGCACCATTTCGCCATTTATCTGCACCGGGCTCACCTTGCCGGTCTCGTCTACTTTCAGCAGGCTGCCGTTGTTTGATACGTACATGGCCTTGCCGTCTTTGGTGGCCTGTATATCGCTGCCGGAGGCGCCCAACTTGGCCAGCAGGCGGGTGTCGCGGGTGCGCAGGTCGGTCACCCACAGGTCGTAGCCCCGCTCAAAAGCGGCCAGGTAGTACAGCTTGCTGCCGTCTTTGCTGATGTAGTAGTCCGAAATGGAAGCGCTGTTCACCGTTAGCCGCAGTTTGCGGGCATCCAGGTTGTCGAAGTTGGGCTGCCAGTTCTTTTTAGCGGCGCTATCCCGCTTCAGTTTGGCCGTGTCTTTCTTGTCCATTTCTTCGGCCAGCGCAGCGTCGTCTTTGCTCATTGTAAACCGGTCGTAGGCTTCCTGATCCAGGAAAATGCCATACACATCCAGTTCACGGCTTCCCTGAAAGGCTACCGATTTGCGGCCATCGCGGTTACTGCTCCATGTCATCAGTTTGCCCTCCATGAAAAACTTGGCGCCGCCATCGCCAAAGCCGCTTTGCACGGGGTACATGGGCGGCTGGCT
>CANHEC010000079.1 GCA_947459455.1 Chitinophagaceae bacterium | reverse complement strand
TTTGCCCACGGCCACCTCGGCACTGCTCAGGTTGAGGCTGGTGCCAAAGCTGCTGTTATCGGCCGAAATGCTGAACGGCGCTGCCGTGCTGACCGCTACCGGCCCGGTGAGGCCTGTACCACCCAGCGTGTAGCTACTGCTGGCACTGACCGAGCCAATGGTAGTAGCCGGCAGCACCAGGCTGCCACTGCTCAGGTTCAATACCGGCTTGCTGCCCACGGCATCGGCGCTGCCGCCAAATACCACATTGTCGATACTGAAAGTGCCGGCCGAGCCCTCGGCATAAAACCCGTAGAAGCGAAACGTGACGGGAGAGCTCAAATCGGCATGCGACAGACCCGGGCTGCAGGTGCTGCCTGCCTGGGCGGTAGTGCTGGCATCGGTCACCTGCATCACGTTGCCAGTTTGCACACTCAGGGCCGCATTGGCCGGACTGATGCTGGCGGGCAGGTTGCTGCTAAAGCCATCTACGCTGCTGCGCACCGCATACTGCCGGATGCCGGTGCCGCTACGCTGCACGGTAAAGCTGATGCTGCTGATGCTGAACGTGAAGCCGGCCTGCGGTGTCAGCGTTACCTCGTAGTACTGCGTATAATTGGGAGCGCCGCTAAATACATCGCTGCCATTGCTGGCGCCGGTAGGCCAGCCGGTAAAGCTGAAGCGGCCGGTAGCATTGGGGTTGGCGCTGAGGCCAAACGGATTGCCGGCAGCCTCTACCGCTGCAAAAGCGCCAAAGCTGACGCCGGTAGCACTGGGGCGGGTACTGGGGTCGGTGCGGCCACCAGCGCCGGTTAGCACACCGGCAAAATCGTACGTGGCCGTAAAGGACTGGGCTGACAGCCACTGGGTACTGAGCATGGCTGCACACAGCAGCAGGCCTGTTGTTCTCATCATCGCAAAGCGCATAAAGCGGGTTTCAACATCAACAAAAAAGCGGGGCAAGGCTGCAAAGTAAAGTGCCGCACCGGCAAGTGTTTGCAAAAAACGAACCGCGGCAGCACTACCATGCTGCCGCGGCATCTTTATCATTTCGTTAGGTGGTACAAGGCAGCACCGGGCTTATTGCCCCTGCGCCAGGCTGTACGCCTTTTTGCCATCCCACATGTTCAGCAGCTCCAGCGAGCATACTTTGAAGTCGACCATGACTTTTTTATACAGCTCCAAAATGTCTACCTGCGTCAGCGGCGCTTCTTCAAGGCTTTCGAAGCGGCAGCGGTACTGGTTGATGAGGTTGGTAAACACGCTGCCCTTGGGCCATACCTGCGTACCACGGTTGCTGATGGTGACCAGCTTGAACAGGCTACCGGTATGCGCCAGCAGTTTATTGGCCACCTCGGTGGGCTGTTCAGCGCTTTCTATAAACAGGTCTACCCCTACTATTTGCTCACCGGCCATTTCCTCGCTTACCAGCATGGGGTTTTTCTCCAGCTTGAAGTGCGTGGGAGTCATGGGCATATTGGGCATCACGGCCTTGGCGCCATGGGCGGGTGTTTTGCCCAGATTGGCCACAATGGCGTTGGCAAACTCGGTGGTGTTCGCACTGGGAATGCTCTTGTCGCCAAAATCGCCGGTGTGTAAGCCGCTTTCGAGGGTGTACAGCAGCGAGTTTTCGATGATGGCGGCTTGCTCCATGAGCCCCAGGTGGCGCAGCATGGCAATGCCGCTGAGCAGCAGGGCTGTGGGGTTGGCGATGTTTTTGCCGGCAATATCGGGGGCGGTGCCATGCACTGCTTCGAAGATGCAAATGTGGTCGCCAATGTTGGCGCTGGGTGCAAACCCGAGACCGCCTACCAGGCCAGCACACAGGTCGCTTACAATATCGCCCTGCAGGTTGGTCAGCACCACCACATCAAACAGATCGGGGCGGGTCACCAGCTTCATACACAGGTCGTCTACAATCACGTCATCGGCCTTCAGCTCAGGGTATTCTTTGGCTACACTGTAAAATATTTCGAGAAAAAGGCCGTCGGTGATCTTCATGATATTGGCCTTGTGCCCACAGGTAATGCGGCGGGCACCTTTTTTCTTGGCCATTTCAAACGCATAGCGAATCACCTGCTCGCTACCCGGGCGGGTAATGAAGCGGCGGGTCAGTGCCACATCGTGGGTGAGCATGTGCTCGATGCCACCGTAGGTATCTTCAATGTTTTCACGCACCACGGTCACATCAATGGGAATACCGGCTTTGCTGAAAACAGTATCTACCCCGTGCAGGGTTTGAAACACCCGCTTGTTGGCGTAGGTGTTCCAGGTTTTCCGGGCAGTCACGTTCACGCTTTTCACGCCCTTGCCCTTGGGTGTTTCCATGGGGCCTTTGTACAAAATACCCAGGGTTTCGATGGTTTGCTGCGCCTCGGGGGTCATGCCATTGCTGTAGCCTTTGTCGAACACCCACTTGCCCATTTCCACATATTCATACTCCAGGGGCACTCCGGCGGCGTTGAAAATTCCCAGTACAGCGTCCATAATTTCAGGACCGATTCCATCTCCTTTGGCTACAGCAATTTTCGTCATGATAAAGCGATGATTTTTGATGAGTAAAGCCGGCGGCCCGGGGCCTGCCTGCAAAGCGCTGCAAAAGTAAGGGCTGGTATGCCTTGCAGGCGTTAAATAAAGGCTGAAAACAGGCGAACAACCCCAGCAGGCGGGCCAGTGGCAGCGGCGGTACAACCGCCCGTTATAGCAGCCGGTACCATGCAGCTAAAGCAGCCGGTCATTTGTCATGCAGGTGACCAAGCTTTTGCAAGCCTGCAACTTTTTGGCTACGCATCCGGTTATATGTTTGGTCGTACATTCATGGTGCCGTCGCAAAAACCGTCTTTATGCATTCGCTCATTACCGAAGGAGTAGAAATAACGGTGGAAACGTTTTACCAGCCCGACTATAGCCAGCCGGTGCGCAATGAATTTATGTTTGCCTACCGCATCACGCTGGAAAACCACAACAGCTTCTCGGTACAGCTGCTGCGCCGGCACTGGGATATTTTTGACAGCAATGGCGAATACCGCGAAGTAGATGGCGACGGCGTGGTAGGCCAGCAGCCGGTGCTGACGCCGGGCGAAACCTTTCAATACGTCAGCGGCTGCAACCTGAACAGCGACATGGGCAAAATGTGGGGCCACTACGACATGATCAACCTGTTTGACCAACGTGAGTTTCAGGTAGAAATTCCGGCCTTCAAGCTGGTGGCGCCCATGAAGATGAACTAGGCAGGTAGGAACCGGGGGAGGTTGAGGTTGAGGTCGAGGTCGAGATCAAAATCAAGGTCAAGGTCAAGGTCGAGGTCGAGGTCGAGGTCGAGATCAAGGGCAAGGTCGAGGCGTAAAAGTGCTGCAAACTGCCAATTACCAATTGAATACTGCTTGCTGTCGAGAGGTTAAAAGCTCACGGATTCACCCGATCATCGGACTACGAACACCCAACATGGCCGACCATCGGCTATTTGATGCTAGGGCTTGTATCCCGCTTGCTCAAACAGCTGCCGGGGCGGCACCTGCATCAGTTGCGTCAGGCTTAGCTCGGCGTGCTTTTGCATAAAGGCAGTTACCAGGCGCCAGCCGGTAAACAGCCCGATATAGCCCGGTGCTCCTTCGCCCAGCTCTTGTGTTTTGGGACCATCCATCAGGTAGTTGCGGTTGATGGCGGGCTCTTTGCTGAACAGCAAATCATTCTTCACAAAAAAGTTCCAGATGAGGGCCTCATTGGCCAGGCACCCTTTCAGCTGCTGGCCGGTATAGCCCAGCAGCAGGCTGTCGGGCGTGTCGGGCATTACCTTTTTCAGCGCATACAGGCGCTTGCCTTTTTCTACCATGGTTTCTACCAGGCTCAGGCTTTCATCGCGGTACGGAAACAGGTCCTGCAAAATATTCTTGGCGGCATTTACCACCACCATATCGGGCGTAAAGCGGCGGGTTTGGTAGTCGTAAAAAATACCAGCCTGGCGGCCATCTTCGTACAGCGGCTCAGCGGCGCCCAGGTGCAGCTGCAGCGCCACGCCCACACCTTTGGCGGTGCGTACATCGCCATAGTCGCCAATAGCGAATGGTTCGTACGCATCCATGGGTCCAATGAACGTGAGCAGCTCAAAAGGCTTCTCGGGCTTCCACTGCGGAAAATAATGCTGCAGGTAGCGCAGCGTTTGTGCCATTTGCAACTGCCAGTTGGCACCATGAGCCTGCACTACTTCTTCGGCTGCTTTGTACACCGGCTGGTAGCTGCTCAAAAAGCTGCGGATGGCGTCGCCGGTTTGCGGTGCCGACGGATCGCCGATGCCGATGATTTTATAGAGGTAATCGGCCAGAAAATGCGGGTAGCGCTGTTGCAACGCATTCAGCCCGGCTTCAAGCCGCGTGGTATCGAGGTTAAAAAATGCCGTGTCGAATCGAACCAGTTTCACTTCGGCCTGCAGGTGGCTCACATCGGGTGCCTTTCCACCATCGCCGCAGCCAGCCAGCAGTGCAGCCAGCAGCATTCCCATCCAGTAGTTGCGCATATTGCAAAAAAACGGAGTTCGGGCCGCACAAAGTATGCAGCGATGCCCAGCTCTCATTTAAAATGAAGTTTTGGCTAGATCCAGATGCCACCCCTGAAGCCACGGGCAGCGTAGTACGATTGCGCCCCATTGTGATACACAAACACATGGCCATAACGCCAGTCGGCAAACAGGGCGCCGCCGAGTGCCAGTATATCGGGCGGGGTGGCTATCCAGCTCGATGTTTTTTGGTCGAACGGCCCCAACGATTGCAGGTAGCGGTATTGCTCCTCGTTCAGCAGGGCAATGCCCATGGCGGCGGCCATTTCTTCGGCACTATTCGCTGGCGGGTAGTCTTTGCGGGCCAGCCGTGCTGCCTGGCTGAAGCATAGGCTGCGGCGCCCGGCGGGGCTCTCGGTGGCACAGTCTACCCACCAGCAGGCGCCGGTGCTGGCGTCTACTTGTACCACATCAGGTTCGCCGCCGGTTTGTTCCATTTGCAGCAGGCTGTGGGCAGCCACGGGCTGCTGCTGCAGGCGGGCCGCCACCACCGCCCAGGCCAAACCGGGGTGGCGCTGAGAGTGGCGTTCAAATCGCTGCTGCCACAGGGGCAGGCATTCCAGCCAGCTGGCTGGCGCAGGTTGTTTGCTGGGCATATTTTACAAAAGCAAGTGCCTGCTGCCCTCCGCCAAATGGCAGGCAACAGCAGGCACACAAGATAATGGCAGATGTGCAACTGCCACACCGCTACAGCCACAGTACTTCACCCGGCTGCTGGTACCAGGCCGGGTAGCTCGGCAGGTGCCGCTTTTCCAGTTCATTGCGTTTCACCTTCAGTGTGGGCGTCATCAGGCCGTTTTCTACCGTCCACGGTTCCGGTAGTATCACCACCTTTTCAATCCGCTCGTACGATTGCAGGCTGGGATTCAGCTGCGCCAGCGCTGCCACCAGGCTCCGTTCTATTTGCGCTTTTTCTACCCCGGCTGTGCCTTCAGCCGATAGCACCGCCAGCGCTATGGGCTGTGGTATGCCCATGCCTACCACACATACCTGATCGAGGTAGGGGTGCGACTGCAATTGCATTTCGATGGGCGCTGGCGCAATGTATTTGCCCTTGTCGGTTTTAAACTGGTCTTTCAATCGGCCGGTAATGAACAAGAAGCCATCGGCATCGTACTCGCCTACATCGCCGGTGCGCAGGTAGCCATCATCGGTAAACATTTCGGCGGTCAGTTCCGGTTCGCGGTAGTAGCCCTTCATCAGGCTGGGGCATTTTACCTGCACCTCGCCCTCATCGCTAATGCGCCCCTGCAGCCCGGGCAGCGGCCGGCCTACCGAGCCTAGTTTATTGGCACCCGGCTGGCTAAAGTGGGCATAAATGCAATCTTCGGTCATGCCGTATGCCTGCAAAATTTCGATACCAAGGCGCTGGTACCACTGCAGTAGCTCGACCGAGATGGGCGCTGCCCCGGTAAAAATGCGGGTGGCCCGGCCCAACCCCAATCCCTTGCGGATTTTCTTTTTTGCCAGTATGTTCAGCAGTGGTATGCGCAGCAGCCTTTGTAGTTTCTGATCGGGCATTTTCTCGTTGATCTTTTCCCGAAATTTTTGCCACAGCCGCGGAACAGCGAAAAAATGCGTGGGCTGCGCCGCCTGCAAATCGGCGGCAAAACTATCCAGCGAATAAGGAAAGTAGAAGGTGCCGCCACGGGTGATGGCCGTCATTTCGATACCCACCCGCTCGGCGATATGGCTAAGTGGCAAAAAGCTGAAAACAACCGGCTGCTGCTGTATGCCCAGCACATCCAGTTTGTCTACAATGTTTGAAAAATTGCCCACGGTGTGCATTACCCCTTTGGGGTTGCCTGTGGTGCCACTGGTGTACATAATGGTAAGCAGTTCATCGGCATGTTCGGGCAGTACCGGCTGTGCCAGCGGCGCATGCTGCGCCAGCAGTGCTTCCCAACTGAACGTACCTCTATTGCCGTACGCTTCTACGTGGATATCGGCCACAGTCTCGGGTATGCCCGGTGCCTGCGTGGCAAAATGATCGAGCTTGCCCACAATGATGGCTTTGCTGCCACTGTGCTCCAGTATTTGCCGGATGGTATCGGCCGTGATGGTGGCATACAGCGGCACACTTACAAATCCGCCCATCATCATGGCCAGATCGGCCAGTACCCAGTGGGCACAGTTTTTTGATAGCAGGGCTACGCGGTCGCCTTTTTGCAGGCCCATGGCTTGCAGAGCGGCGGCTATGCCGCGGGCTTCATCGGCCGCCTGGCGCCAGGTCCAGGTACGGGGGCCGCTTTCAAACGGCTGGTGCAAAAACAAACGGTCGGGCTGTCGCTGTTCCCATTGCAGGAACCACTCGATAGGGGCAGGCATGTCGTTAGATTTAAAGAAAAAAAGATGGCCAATAAATGTAATGGATAGTGATGCTTCGAATAGCACAACTATCTTAAAAGCCTGCAGCAGTCACCGAAAATTTTTCAAGCGACAGCCAGCAGCTATAAGCTGTGGTTATGTGGCATCTGGCTGTGCTGCCCTGCGTTGCCCGTTATCAATAGCTGAACGACAGCACATGTGCATCGTGCATCAGCAGCTTTACCAACTGCTGGTGGCGCCGCAGCGGACCATCTACGTACCACGTCGTTTCTACCACGCCATCATATCGGCGCTGTGTGTGTATGCTGTGCCGCAAGCGGCACTGTTTGAACAAATGCTCCAGGTGCTGCGCCTCCCCGTTGGCCAGCTTCATGCTAATGCGGTAGGTACGCTGCTGATTCAACAGATCGATCCGGTGCTCGATGGCGGGCAGCAGCGCCATTACCACAAACACCAGTGCGGTAGCCAGCAGGGCCAACCGGGTGTGCCCCGCACCTGCTGCCATGCCCAAAGCGGCCGTTACCCAAATGCTGGCAGCCGTGGTAAGACCATGCGTATGATCTTGCCCTTTGAAAATAACACCAGCACCTACAAAGCCAATACCCACCACAATATTGCTGGCAATGCGCTCCGGCGCCAAATCGCTTCCGATCAGCGGACTGAGCATAGTGTACAAACAGGCACCCATGCTGATAAGCATCATGGTACGAAAGCCTGCCGACTTGGTGCGGTACTCCCGCTCGGCGCCAATAATGGCTCCAATCAGCATGGCCACCAGCAGTGGCTCGGCATGACTCCAGGAAATCGGCATCGCAATACAGCTGCGGTAAGGCAGCTACTGAAAGGTAAGCGCTTTTGGGCGTAGCCAGTGGCAGTAGTGGGTGGTTTGTACAACAAAAAAGTGCGATGCCGGCCGGTAGCCAACATCGCACCAAATACTGCAAACAAGCAGCCAACTCCCAACTTAGCGGAAAACAGCCTGCGTGGCATTATCAAGCCGATCGGCTACAATGCTAAACAGACCGGCATTGCTGGTTTCGCTGATGACTACCACCCCATTGGTACGAACCGCATTGTCGAGTTGCGTACGGGTAATGGTAGAAAACCAAACATGCGGATCGAAGGATATCTTGGCCGTTGCCGGCGTGTTCTGGCTTAAAGTAACGGCTGTGTTGGCATTGGCCTCAAACACCTCGCCCGAGTTGAACTCAAACCTCACGGGCACCACTTGCCCTGTACCATTGGTG
>CANHEC010000078.1 GCA_947459455.1 Chitinophagaceae bacterium | reverse complement strand
GGTTGAGTCAAGTCTCCGACCCAATAATTCTTCTTCCAATTCCAAGCCGGCCACTCTGTCATAGTTATCGTAGAAAGCGTCTACGCCTGCCCCACATGGTACATTTTCAATAGCGCCACCACGAAGGCTGAGTGCATAGAGGCCCCTACTTACTGGCAACAGGTAGATATCTGCCACAAAGCCATTTGTGCCTTTTTTTAGATAAAATGAAAAACCACGATGGATACCCCGATGATGCAGGGCTTGTATGCTCACATTAGGGCTAATACTTCGGAAAGCATTGGGTGTGTAGGTAGTGTTTAAACCCGTTTGGGAATATTGATCCTTAAACAGGCTCATTATCCATACTCGTTGGAAAATTTGCTCGTGCCGCCTTATATCAGAAGTATCGCCAGTGGCCCTATTGAATACGCGGAACGGTAATTCAAACCGCAGATGCAAAGTGTCGCCCAGCTTTAACACTCCCGCCGGGTGCGAGGTGTACACTGGCTGCCGCAAGCTATAGATACCCGTTTCACAATTATAGGGGTCTTTCCTACAGCTTAGTAGCAGTAAACTGCAAAATATCATTCCTGCCAAACTTCTTACCATAGCGCCTCGGTTTTAGGGAAACTGATAATGCATCCGCAGGGTATGAATTTGACTGTTCTGTAAAGGTACGGACATCCGCATCACGAACCAGGTGTTTGCATTGAAATAGTCTAAGATCATCGCCATTACCCATCTTGCTTGCGTGCATTTCTACCACACTGCCACTCTATTCAATGTCACATAGTGTTTTCTTATGTCGGGATGAATGCAAATACGAAGCGCTTTCTCAAGTAAGTCGGGCAACGCAACACAATAGGCATTCTACTTTGTCATTGCGGCATTACCACGCAGAATGATAAGATGAAAAATATTAAAAAGCCAACAAGAACACAGCCAAAAACAGGTACATATTGCTATCTAGGTAATAAATCATCAATTCACTCAAATATTATAATGTGCTCTTCTATTCGTATCTCTCTCTAGTTCTTCACATCCTTCCAACTACCTCGAGTCCAGACGCCAACATAGCGCAAACGCTTTTTCCGTTGCTTGGCAGGCCACAACTCTTCCAGCGAATTTCCAAATACCGGTAGCCGCGTTTGTAAATGCTGGCTTACTGCATCGTATGTGAATTCCCGCTGAACAATCAAAAACCATTTTCGCCGAGGGTCGTTTGGCGGCCACGGTTTCAGCTCCAGCCAATGCCTACTACCATCCTGCATCTTTATGAGTTCGTAATCACCCGGTGGCAGGGTTGCTGGGTCAAGTACTAATGTCGTGTCAAATAGAGGCAAGTATCCTAGTGGCGTCTTTACAGGCGCATTGGCATTGCTTAAAAATCGAAGCTTGAGTGTTACAGGTGTTACGAATTCTCTGATAACACCTTCGCATAAGTCTTCGAAAAATGTTGGCAACATCGTGGCGTCAAGATCGTATACCTGATTATTGGGGAACTGGATCAAAAAAGGGTTTACTTCAATATCCCCCTGTGATAATTTATTTCGCTCCCTTCTTTGCTGGTCAAGATTATAAAGCCTGATTTCATTAGCTGAACGAGGTTCACGCCCAATGCGATGTATCCGACAGCTTGTTAAAGCAAGTATAAGAGTACATGCACACAATAGTGTACATGCCGAACATGAGGCCGAGTTTCTCATCCAACGTGTCATCAGAGTCATGTTTTCCTAGTTTGAAAGCGCGGCTGCTAAGCTAGTAAACGAAGATGAAGCGGCTTTCTTCGCTGCCCAAGGCTTCATCAGTGAACTCCGGCCTGCCAAAAGCAACGCCAGATCTGACGCCAACGAAGTTTCGAAAGTTTTCCATATTAGCTCCGACACTACCGGAAGCGTACCGCAAATGCAAATCAGCCCTACAAATAGCGTCCTCAATAATACCCTGCCCAAGTACAACTGCGAAAATACCTCTTCGCCTTGGTATAATCCTGATGGAAGCAATCATACTATCACCACGCTGCGCCAGGTAAAAGCGGAAAGTCGGATCGTTAGCCCTTCGATTCGTAAGATTGATTGTGGTGTGTGGAGAAGAGTAAATGAAATCCCCCAGCCCATTAGCAGTGGCTAATCTGAAAGGCTGCACAGTTACAGTATCATATCTGATCATCGATGTGGCAACTAAAAAACGGCGAAATCTGCTTAAATCAGTGGGCAATCCACCTGTACTCAGATTGATGGCTCGCAACGGCAGGCTGTAATGCAAGAAAATTGTATCCCCCAGTTGAACCCGACCGTCAGCAGGCAATCCCGCTACTGGAAGCGGAATCAAAAAATCTTCGCCACCGCAATTACTCTCCAAAGGTTTGGAGCAGTAGGCCAACACCGTGGCGACTAGTACTAGTATCGCTCCTCTTAACTTTTTCATGGCAAAAAATTATGGAATGAGGTACCATGAGAACAACTGTTGAATGGCCAGTGATTGTGATGGCTGGCGTGCTACCAGATTGCTACGCCAATGCGCAAATCGATCAGGTGCCGCTATAGGACCGATATTGCCTAAGCCAGTCTTTGAAATCTCCTGCCAGCTGATACTGTTTACAACTTCTAATTGGCCGTCAATACCATTCACATTATCGCCTTGCGAGTCGTACAAATCATAAAATAAACCAGTCATCAAGTCAGCACCATACTGGTTAGCATTACCCACCGACTTCCAACGCTCCAAATAGATAAGGTGACTGCTTACAACTGCCGTGCTGGCTATCTCCATCAAATCATTGTCAATAATCGGATCAGCGGCTATCCCGTACTTTCTGGCCGTCAAAAAGTTTGCGTACGCTTCCGAAAAGCCACCATACATCTGAAACATTTGTTCATCCACCTGATTGTTCATGGTACGAAGCGACTGAACCAACGAGAAACTTGCTGAAATAATGCCTCCGAGTGGAACCTTCAAACCAAACCACTTATCCTGAAACAAACCAGCGATAAAGTTTCCATCTGATCGCCTTGCGGTATGCACCTGCGTCCAAAGGTTTGCTGCCGAGCTTGCAAGGGAAAGCGTCTTTCCCTCATACTTAAGCACATTCTTCCACCCGTTTTTGTCAGGCCTTGCCTTTAACATCCCTGCCATTACTGAAACTTGTTGAACGATAGTATAGACTTCGCTGCTGCTTAAGTTTCTGTTTGGCGTGTTATAGTATATAATGGCATCAGGCATGGAGCCCTGGAAAACGAGCCGAATCAATGCTTGCGCAGCAGCCGACACTGTTCCGGCTATTTTTAGAACATTCCCTGTTTTCACGGCAACAAACGCTTTTCCTGAATAGAGTGCCAATTTATAAATATCATACACATCCTCCCAGGTAAAACCTTTATTGATGTAAGCAAGCATGGGCATGTGTGCGTAGGCCCTTCTGAAATTGGGTTCTCCGCCCCTTGCCAAATACACCTGCAAACGATGCCCGCCGCTACTACGGCCTTCCATAGGCTTCACGTTATCCAGCTTGCCTTGCGCTATTTGGTACTTTCGAGCATTTACAGCGGTAGCGGCCATCCATACCATAAAGCGCCGGCTAAAGCGTTCTTCCCCGGTGCTATTGGCAAAGCCAACCTCACCAGCCTGTCCAGCTTCAGTTCTGTAAAAAATATGATCAACCTGCGTCATTCCGCACTTGCTAAACAAGCCCAGTCTTGCCTTTATCGGCAGCAGCGATAGCCTTATATCCCAGTTCGTGTCTTAGCGGCTTCAGCGATAGCTCCTGATTGCGGAAAATGACTTCAATTTTGGCATTACGATTATACTTCTTATTCAATACAAAGTTGCCATTGGCATCTGTCTGGTCTCTATCTACCTTGAACCATCGCTTTGATCGCACCCTTACATCGGCTACCGGCTGGCAGGTGCCAAATTGGGTATCCCAAACTCGAATACCTCCTCTAGGGTATCCTTCGTTTACGCAGTTAAGTGCTGGCAATCCACACGAAGTGGCAGGCGGTGTAGGCAGGGGTGGCGGCGGATCAGGGTACTCAGGACAGGGAACAATATAAATGCCAATCAAAGGATCTATTTCGAAGCAGGTACCTGCGGTGTTCAGCATTTGCGGATGGCTGCCATCGCTCAGCGTTACGTCATCACGGCTGATCAAAACATCGCTATTCGGCAAGCTACTGCTACTATACTGAGCACCCAGCACCATGCTCTCGGCTAATTCTTCGATATACGGGGCTAATGTACCATCAGGGATATGCAAATCGGATAAGACAGTGTGGTGGATACCTGCCGGGAAGCTAAAGCCGGCATCGACTACCGCATACAGTTGCGGCAAATCTTCGATGGAACTACCGGGAGCCACGTAATAGTCGCCATCTATCAGCAATTCACGGTCTAGCGGGTAGGTAAATCGCTCAACATCGAGACTGTCTTCCAACTTTACTACCTGCGCCTCCGATGCCGGAGAAAACCGAACATACCGATGAGTAACGGGCACTGTAGCAGCTTGAGTATTGAAAAACGCATTGTAGGCTGCCGTCATATTTGGTATGCTGTAAGGATTAGGCAGTTGAGCTCCTAAAATCATAGGCGTTTCGTCGGGAAACTCTACCTGTTGTGTATTCAACGTTTGAATACGTAGTTGTGCAGTGGCTAATTTTTCCCGGCCCGGCAGGGCTACATCCGGATTGGGGCGGTCCTTTATAAAAAAGCCAATACTTTGCAGGCTATCAATTACCGCAAACATATTGCGGCCGGTGGTGGGCGCATGTGCCGTGGTAGTCTGCTGGCGCAGGTCCATCTTTTTAAAGCCTGCCAATACGATCAGGGTAATCCCAAAACAAATCCATTTCCATCGTGCGCGGGGGGCAACGTTTCTCATTGTGGTGTCAGGTGTTTTTTACGAGTTGAAATTCCCTACTTATTCCCAGCGCACAAAGTGTTTTTCATAACCGTCGGTTGTGTATACAGCAGCAAGTATCCAAAGGTTCCACATTTTGATATTTGTTAACTGGAACCAACCGCCTACATCGACAGTGGGCAGTTTGCAATGGCGCTGTGTACCGCCCCCTTGACCTCGGCCTTGGCCTTCTCAGTTGGCAGCCAGCAATTTGCAGTTTGCAAGGACGTTGCGTACCGCCCCCTTGCCCTCAACCTCGGCCTTAACCTCAACCTCGGCCTTAACCTTGCCCTTGCCCTTGCCCTCGGCCTTCACAGTTGGCAGCCAGCAATTTGCAGTTTGCAAGGACGTTGCGTACCGCCTCCTTGCCCTTGACCTTAACCTCTGCCTTGACCTTGCCCTCGAACTTGCCCTCAAACTCAACTCGTGAACTTGTGAACACTGGAACGCTCGAACGCTCGAACACCAGAACTCCCGAACCTTCGAACGCTGGACCGCTCAAACTCCCCACCCATTATCACATTATCACATTGTCACATTATCACATTTGCCCTGTAACCTCCGCTCTCCGCCGGTAGTCTTATCTTTCGTATATGGCTACCACCCCCACCGACATGGAACTGGTGCACAGCGTGCTGCAGGGCCAGCAGCAGCAGTTTGCTGTGCTGGTGGAGCGGTACCAGGGCATGGTATTCAGCCTGGCCTTTCGCATGGTGGGCCACCGCGAGGATGCCGAGGAACTTGCCCAATCGGCCTTTGTAAAGGCCTACCAACACCTGGCGGGCTTTCGGGGCGATAGCAAGTTCAGCACCTGGCTGTACACCATCACCAGCTCGGTATGCCTCAGCTTTTTGCGCAAGCGCAAGCTGGAGACCTACTCGCTGGACCAGGAGCGGGTGTTCAGCGCGGCCGACAGCCAGGCCGGCCAGTACAGCGCCAACCAGGTAGAGGGCAAAAGCAAGCGCCAGCTGCTGCAGCAGGCCATCGCACAGCTTTCGCCCGACGATGCCCGCCTCATCAGCCTGTTTTACCAGGGCGAGCAGTCGCTGGAGGAAATAGGCCAAATCATGGAGCTATCGGCCAATACGGCCAAAGTGAAACTGCACCGGGCCCGCCAACGGCTCAAAACCATATTAGAAACCCAGTTTGCCACCGAACTAAGCGACTGGCAAGCACCATAAAAACGCAGGCAATGGATACCCAACACATGGACGACCAAATATGGGAATGGCTGGATGGCCAAAGCAGCCCGGCGCAAAGCCAGCAGCTACAGCAGCTCATCAGTACCGATGCGGCCTGGGCAGCCCGCCATGCCGAGCTGCTGGCCCTGCACCAAAGCCTGCAAACCGACCTGGAAGTGCTGCAACCCTCCATGCGCTTTTCCAAAAACGTGATGGAACAAATAGCCGCACTGGGCCTGCAGCACACTGCCCGCAGCTATCTCAACAATCGCATCATTTACGGCCTGGGCGGCCTGTTTGTAGCAGCCATTTCGGCCATCATTTTGTACGCCATTGCCATGGTAGACTGGGCTGCCGGCTCCGAAAGCAGCCTGCAGCTGCCCGGCGCACAGGCTGGTAGCCAAATAGACTGGGGCGGCCTGGTAAGCGGGCCGGTAGGCACCGGGGCCGTGGTGGTATTCAGCGTACTGGCACTGGCACTGGCCGATCAATACCTGCGGGGGCGCCTGCAAAAGCGCCACGGCACTTCTTAAGTATTTCTCATTTACCCGACTGCAGCGCCCGGGGCAGGTGTACCTCGGCTGCATCCTCAAACGGGCTTTTGGCCAGCTGCAGCAGGTCTTCATCGCGGTCGTTGTCGTAGTAGCGGTCCAGCCCGTAGTGTATTTCCTGCGGGGGCAGGTAGCGGTAGGTACCCAGCAGCCTATCCCAAATACTCAGGGCGGTGCCATAGTTGCTATCGGTATAGGGCTGCTTCCAGTGGTGGTGCACCTTGTGCATATTGGGGCTTACAAACAGCCAGCTCAGGGCTTTGTCCAGCTTTTCGGGCAGCCGTATGTTGGCATGTGTGAGCATGGTAAACATGCTCATGAAGGTTTGGCCCAGCAGCACGGCGTACACCGGCAGGCCCATGATGAATACGCCGGCCGTGAAGAACACCCATCGATTCAGCGCTTCCAGCGGATGGTGGCGCAGGCCCGTGGATACGTCCACATTGTTATCGGCATGGTGTACGATGTGGATGCGCCAAAAAAGCGGCACCCGGTGCTCTACCCAATGCACCAGCCAGCCGCCAAAAAAATCCATGCTGAGCACGCCGGCCAGCAAAATGCCCCACACCGGCAGCTGCAGCCAGTGCACCAGCCCAAACTGCTGGCGCTGGCACCAGTCGGCCACGGCCACCAGCGCCACGGCCAGGGCGCCGTGCACCACAAAATGCATGAGCGTAAAGGCAAAATTGACCACCGCATGGCGGCCCTTGCTGCGCTGGTACTGCATGCGCACCAGCGGAAATCCGTTTTCTAAAAACCAAAGCAACAGCACCGGTACAGCCACCAGGGCCAGGCGCAGCAGCGGACGGCTTTCGAGGCCGTCGAAAAAGGCAATCAGGTTCTCCATCATCGCAAGAATCGTTGAGCAGCGGCCGCACACCCGGCGCTGCTGTAAAAGTAAAGGGCTGGCAGATTGGTCGGTTAGGTTGCCGGCTTTATGGGCCTGTCAGGCTGGTTGCCTCGTTTTGCCACGCCAGCTGCCACGTTTTGCCACGGCTGCAGCTGCCAGCGGTGCCCGGTGCCGGGCTACTTTGGCCTTGCACCAAACGCAAATCAGGCAACTATGAAAACGCACTCCTCGAAAAAACACCTCGCCTTCGCGGCCCTACTGGCGGCTATAGGTGTAGCCGGCCATGCGCAAAATATTGGCATTGGTACCAGCACCCCCACCGCCCGCCTGCACGTGGCCGGCACCTTACGGGTAGATCAATCCAGCGTGTTTGGCGCAAGGGTAGGCATCGGTACCGGTAATGATGAGCTGAATGCGCTGCTGACAGTAAAAGGTGTCCCCAGCCTGCTGACAGAAACCGAATTGTTAGCCGTATTCCGGAGCAGCAACCTCAGCTCATTCACCGATGCCGTTGTAAGGGTAGAAAATCCGAATCGAAACAATGCGGCTGTAGTAGGTACCGATCTCAATGGCGCATTTATAGGAGCTGCTGGAGCCACCCGCTTCGATATTCGTTTGGGTAATGATGTCCGGATGTTGTTTGATGCAAGCGGCCGGGTGGGG